>CAIQEX010000103.1 GCA_903870955.1 uncultured beta proteobacterium | reverse complement strand
GCAAATTGTTGTTCGCCAGCCAGGACCTGTCCGGAAATTTGCCCAGCTTTGACAGCGCCAACTTTCCGGACGGGTTTGACGGTCGCGATGACCGGCGTCTGCACGTCAGCAAGCCCATCCGCATCTCGGGGCCGTCGGGCCCCTGGATTATTCAATTCGCCAGAGCCGCACCGCTATCGACCGGACCCAGCGCAGTCATGGTGTTGTACACCCTGCCCACCATATTTGCGCCTTTCAATGACGCGCTCAATCTCAACGACAAAGACTCGACTTCGATCGTCATGACCACAGGCGACTTTCTCATTCGCCAACCGGATAACGAAAAGGCCATGGGGAAGGCAATTCAGGGCGCCCCCTACCTTGACCCGCAAACACAAAACAGCGGACATTTTCAGCGCCTTTCGCCAGTCGACGGGGTTGACCGCATATTCGGCTATTTCCGCATTCCAGAATTCGGCCTGAACTTTGTCGTGGGTCGTGATTCCTTCAGCGCGCTCCAGGGATATCACGAACACCGTGACAGAACGCTGCAAAGGGCCGCAATCGTGAGCGTCATTGCCGCCGCCCTGTTGTGGCTGGTCTACCACTCCCTGGCCGCACGCGAACTTGCGCACCGACGCCACGACGAGACACAAGCCATGCTGCGCGCAGCCATCGATACGCTGGGCGAAGGTTTTGTCATCTTCGATGGCAACGACCGCCTGGTTTATTGCAATGAAAGGTTTGGCAGCTATTACCCGAAGATCGCTGACCTGTTCGTGCCAGGATGCCACTTTGAAGAAGTGCTACGCGAGGGTATTCGGCGCGGCCAATACCAAATCAGCCCCGGTACGCAAGAGGCATGGATCAGTGAACGCATACGCCAGCACCACAACCCCGGCATTGGTTTTGCCCAACACCTGAGCGATGGGCGCTGGCTGCGGGTTCGCGAACAAAAAACCAGCAACGGTTTGATCGTGGGCTTTCGCATCGACATCACCGAACTGTACGAAGCCAAGGAAGCTGCCGAAGCGGCAAACCGTGCCAAGAGCGAGTTCCTGGCCGCCATGTCACACGAAATTCGCACACCCATGAACAGCATTCTGGGCTTGACCCAATTGCTGCGACTTCCCGTGGTCCATGCGGAAGAAGTACAGGCCTACGCCGGCATCATTCACACCGCCGGACGCACGCTGCTCAACCTGCTAAACGACATTCTGGATTTTTCCAAAATTGAATCTGGCAGCCTGGACCTTGAAGCCATACCGTTGGTGCCAGAACAAATTGTGGATGAAATCAACTCGCTCTTCGCCCAAACTGCGCATGACAAAGGCTTGCAATTAAAGTCCGGCTGGAATGGTCCCGTTGGGCAGTTGTACCGGGGTGACCCGCACCGTCTGCGCCAGATGCTTAGCAACCTGGTTGGCAACGCCATCAAGTTCACCGCGCATGGACACATCGACATCGGCGGTAGCGAAATCAGCCGCGAAGACAACATGGCAGTGATCGAATTCTCGGTCTCGGACACGGGTGTCGGTGTCGCCAAAGACAAGCAGCAACATTTATTTCAAGCCTTCAAACAAGCCGACAGTTCAACCACGCGCGAATTTGGTGGCACCGGACTCGGCCTCTCCATCACGCAGCGTCTGGCCCAAATGATGGGCGGCGAGTCGGGGCTGATCAGTGAAGAAGGCGTGGGTTCTACCTTCTGGTTCCGCATTCGCCTGGAGATTCTCGAATTCAATCTGGAGGCTTATCACTCGCGCCCGCTGTCTTTGGATGAAGACTATGCGCAGGCCATGTCGATGCAACTATCCGGACAGATTCTGGTGGTCGATGACAACCCCGCCAACCAGACAGTGATCAAAGCCATTTTGGGCAAACTCGGACTGCAATGCGAAGTGGTGGACGATGGCCAGAAGGCGGTCACGCGGGTCAAAAACATTCAAAGTCAACCGCTGGATTTGGTCTTGATGGATTGTCAGATGCCCGTCATGGACGGCTTTGAGGCGACGCGCCAAATACGCGAATGGGAAATCCATGCCGAGCGCCCGCAATTGCCCATCGTGGCGTTGACGGCGGGCGCCTTTGAAAAGGACCGGCAGCATTGCATGGACTCCGGCATGAACGACTTCCTGGCCAAGCCGGTGGACATTCACCAAGTCATTGAAGTACTCAAGCACTGGCTGGACGCCGGACGCCGCGCACGCGATAGGCATGCCCTGTCTGCAGACGCTCCGGGTGAGGTTGACCGCCCTGCAACGCCAAGCGCAGCAGACACGCCCAAATTTGCCACGCTGGATCTGGAGACGCCCTTGCTGCAGGTCGGCGGCGATCTGGAAACACTCATCACCGTGGCTGAAATCGTGGCGCAGCAAGTTCGTGACGAACTGCCTGTGCTGGAGCAATGTTGTGGTTCCATGGAGAGCGAGAAACTTGCGCAAGGCTGCCACCGTCTAAAAAGCAGCCTGTCATCGATCGGCGCAACGGCGGCTTTCGACGCCTGCGTTGCACTTGAAGTATTGGCAAAAGGTGGGGCAACAGCGCACTATGCCGAGGCGATGGAACGCTTGGCCACTGCCCTGGCGCAAACCCTGCCGGATCTGGATCAACTGGTTATCTACAAATCATCTTAGTGGGAGAAAAATGTGGCAGATATCAATTACGAGCAAAAGCTTAAATTTTTAGTGATTGACGACGTGCCGGTGTACCGGTTTCTGATGGAATCCAGCATCAAAAAAATCAACCCGTTCATTCAATTGGATCAGGCCGCCTCGGTGGACGAGGCGATGGAAAAGCTCTCTCAGGAAAACTACAACGCCGTGATCTCGGACTGGAACATGCCCGATGGCGGCGGCGAGGCCTTGCTCAAATGGATGCGTTCACGGCCGCACTTCCGCAAAGTTCCGTTCATCATGATTTCCGGCAAGAACCAGAACGAAGACATCATCGAGGCCTTCATGCGGCTGGGCGTGGACGCCTATGTCGTCAAGCCCTTCAACCACCGCGACCTCTACGAAAAGGTGATGGGTGCAATCGCCAATCGCAACCTGCCGCCGAGCAACTGAGGACCCCGGCTCAGGCAGTCTTGGATGACGCCTGGGGTTGCGACAACCAATTCAACAACTGTTGATAAACCTCGGGGCGGTTGAGCAGGTCCCAATGGTTGGCACCGGTTACGACCTGTTTATGGCTATCTGGCACGGTCAATGCCATGGCCACTCGCGCATGCTCGCCCAAAGCAGAGGCCAAGGGCACCAGGCCGTCGCCAATCCAGGCATTGCGCGCGGCGTCCGTGCGTTGTGCCTGCACCGCAGCCACCAAAAAGGTTTGAACACCCTGCGGCAAGGGCGTGGGCAGTCGTTCATCGACTTTCTGATCGTGCTTGCGGTGGCCCGACCAATCCGCTTGCTGCACATTGCCAAAGCGCAAATCAGAAATACCGGCGCTGCGTCCTTTACCCAGGCGCGCGAAGGGTGCCAGATAGGGGCTGGTGCCCAACAGACTATCGATTAACTGACCACCGCGCTCCAGCGGCGCACCGTGGTGCGGCGTGCCCAGACAGACCAGGTGGCGCAATTTAGCGGGCCAATCCAAGCCCGCAACTTCTGCATGCTGGCAGGCACTGCGCGCCACCAGACCGCCCATGCTGTGGCCGATGATGACCAGTTCTTCCACAGGCACCGGCCACTCTTCCACCAGCGTTTGCAAAGCCTGCGAAAACAACTGCCCGTTTCCTGAAACATGCAAGCCGGTGTTGTAGTGCAAATAAAGCGCTGTCACGTCCAACGCGCCGGCAAGGGATGCGCCATGGTCATGCCCCTTGCGCTGCCATTGCAGATCATTCATGCAGAGCCCGTGCACCATGACCAGCAAGCGTGACTTAGGTTGTGGAATGTGATGCTGCAGTGCTGCGCGCGTCAGACTCAGTGGCTGTCCCTGCACACGAAACGCCATCTGAATCGCCAACGGATTGTGGGTCTCGGCCATGTGGTCGCCCCAGACGCCACACATCGCTGCAATCACCGCTTCGCGCTCGGGGCTGCTTGGGCTGTTGCCCGTGTGCCCTTGGTTGAGCAAGCCGGTGAGGTGGTCCACACCCAGGCCCGCGATGCGTGTGGTGCCACGCACCATGCGGTAAACCAGACCGGTAATTCCCCGGGTAGGCAGATCCTGACCGGGCCCCAAAATGCCGGCCCGGGAGGCAATGGTCTGGTGCATGTTCTCCACCAGATTGGTCACCGCAATGGTGGCATCAAAACCCAGGCGCGCCAGCCCCTGCAAGTCCTGCAGCCGAATCGGGCTGAGCCGGCGGGGCGGTTTGTCAGACATTGTTCCAGCGCCCTGCTCAGGGTTTAGAAGGTGTCAAAAACAGCGTCCAGTTTTTCGATGTGGCGTGCCCGTTCAGAAGCCTCAATAAAGCTGGCATTGAAGCTGTTGAGCGCCAGTTGGTAGGCTTGTTGGCTGCCCAATTGCAGGGCGCTAAAGGTCTGTGTGAAGTTCTCGTTGATGTAGCCGCCAAAGTAGGCAGGATCGTCCGAGTTGATGGTGGCGACCAACCCTGCCTCCAACATGCGGCCAATCGCATGCTGCGTCAAAGATGGGTACACACGCAGCTTGAGATTGGAGAGCGGACAGACCGTGAGTGGAATGCGGTCCTGCACCAGCCGTTTGATCAGGTCCGGGTCATTCATGGACTGCACGCCATGGTCAATGCGCTCCACTTTCAGCACATCGAGCGCGCCCCAGATATAGGCCGGTGGTCCCTCCTCGCCCGCGTGGGCCACGAGACGAAAACCCAGTTGTTTCGCACGTGCAAAAACTTTGGCAAACTTCTCGGGTGGGTGCCCGACTTCGCTGCTGGCCAAACCAATGCCGACAATCTTGTCACGCAGAGGCAGCACCTGCTCCAGGCATTCGAAGGCTTCTTCTTCGCTTAGGTGGCGCAAAAAACACAGGATGAGCGAGGCGGTCATGCCGAACCTGGCCGGCGCGTCCATGCAGGCACGGTGCAAACCATTCACCACGATCTCGGCGCTCAGGCCGTGGCCGGTATGCGTTTGGGTGTCGAAAAAAAGCTCGGTGTGGGTCACGTTGTCGGCTTGGGCACGCTGCAAATAGGCGCAGGCCATGTCGTAAAAATCCTGCTCTGTCTTGAGCACCAGGGTGCCGGCGTGGTAGATGTCCAGAAAGCTCTGCAGGTTGTCAAACACATAGGCCTCACGCACGGCCTGCGCGTTGGGGTAGGCCAGCGGCACGTGGTTGCGCTGGGCCAGGGCAAACATCTGTTCGGGCTCCAGCGAACCCTCGATGTGCATATGCAACTCAGCCTTGGGCATGGCGCGCAGCAGCGCGGGCATACGCTCTGCGGCGATGGGTTTTACGAGGCGCACGTGGCTCATGGAATCACTCCAAAGGTAATGGATTGCTGACTTAAAAAACGCCGGTAGGCGCTGGACGCCTTGTCCGCCGAGGTATGTACTTCGGCGCGCAAATCCAGCGGCAGGCGCTTGGGATTTTGCGATTCCAGCACCGGCTGGTCTTGCTTGAAGATGGTGTGCTGGAAATCGCGCAGGGTCTGGTCCAGGGACTCAAAGTCGGCCACCGCCAGCCGGAACCAGACGCGGCTGCGTTCATGGCCCATAGGGCAGATAAACAGGGCGATGGCCTCGCGCCAGCCCGCTACCGCCACGCTGCCGGCCTCCGGAATTTTGGTCAGCACCGCGGCATAGGGCGCGGTCACCTCATAGGTGTATTCCACTTGCGCAGCAGTGGTGGAGTGCAAATTGCTTTTGGGTTGCACCGCCCGGCAACCGGTGGCGCGGATACCGGTGTGGGTGGGCTCCACGGTGTAGTCGGCAATTTGTGCGGCATCGCGGCTACCCAGCCAATGCTCATGCACAAAGCCGAAGTGCGCCATGTCCAGAAAATTTTCCACGATCCGTGGTGCGCTGGTCGCCACGTCATACGGGCCGCAGTTGACCTTGCGCAGTTGCGCGTCCTGTTCCGCTTCGAACGCGGGCATGGCGTGCGTGACCGCGTCGTGCGATGCCACCATACGCACCCAGATCAACCCGTATTGCTCGGCGCAAACGTAGGTTCTGGTGGCATGGCCTGCGGGTGGCACAAAGTCAGGCAGTGCCGGCACATGCACGCAGCGGCCACTCGATTCAAACTGCCAACCGTGGTAGGGACACTCCAAACGTCCGGCGCAAATCCGGCCCATTGACAGCCGCGCACCCCGGTGGGGGCATCTGTCAGCCCAGGCCAGCACTGCGCCACTGCTGTCACGCCACAGCACCACATGGCGCTCCAGCAGTTCGACAGCAAGTGGGTCATCCGTCACCGCCTCACTCAACGCGACGGGATGCCAAAGTTCTTTTTCAATCATGGTGAAAGCATAGCCCCAGAACCAAAAAGGGCCGCACAAGGCGGCCCTTTATCTATCAACCCGGTTTATTTTCCGCCAGGGATCTTGCCTTCTACGCCCTTGACGTAGAAATTCAGACCACCGAGGAACTTGTCGTCAGCGGCTTCACCCTTCTTGATCTGCTCTTTGCCGGTGTTGTCAACAATTGGGCCCTTCCAGATGACGAAGCTGCCATCCTTCAGACCGGCCTTGACCTCTTCGACCTTGGCCTTGGTTTCAGCAGGCACGTCTTCGGCGATGGAGACGATGTCAATCGCGCCTTCCTTCACACCCCACCAGCTTTGACCGGTAGCCCACTTGCCATCGATAAAGTCATGCGTGGCCTTGATGTAGTAAGGACCCCAGTTGATCACGCTGGATGCCAGGTGGGCCTTGGGGCCGTAGGCTGTCATGTCGGAATCCCAACCAAAGGCGCGCTTGCCCTTGTCTTGCGCAGTCTTGAGCACAGCGGGAGAGTCGGTGTTCTGGAACAGAACGTCGGCACCGCCGTTGATCAGGCTGGTTGCGGCTTCGGTTTCTTTCGGTGGGTTGAACCACTCGTTCACCCAAACCACCTTGGTCTTGACCTTGGGGTTGGAGCTTTGAGCGCCCAGCGTAAAGCTGTTGATGTTGCGGATCACTTCAGGAATTGGCACCGAGGCCACCACACCCAGCGTGTTGCTCTTGGTCATCTTGCCGGCAATCACACCCGCCATGTACGCGCCTTCGTAGGTGCGGCTGTCGTAGGTGCGCAGGTTGTCTGCAGTCTTGTAACCGGTGGCGTGCTCAAACTTCACGTCCTTGAAATCGGGAGCCACTTTGAGCATGGTTTCCATGTAGCCAAAGGTGGTGCCGAAAATCAGCTTGTTGCCTTGGGTGGCCATGTCGCGGATGACGCGTTCGGCGTCAGCAGACTCGGGCACGTTTTCCACGAAAGAGGTGACGATCTTGTCGCCGAATTCTTTTTCCAGCGCCTTGCGTGCGGAGTCGTGTGCAAAGGTCCAGCCGCCGTCGCCCACAGGGCCGACATAGGCAAAAGCGATCTTCAGTGGCTCGGCCTTGGCAGCGGGCGCAGAGGCGGCAGGTGCCGGTGCGGGCGCAGGAGCGGGCTCTTCCTTCTTGCCGCAACCGACCAGTGCTGCGCTTGCCACGGCGGTCAAGGCTGCAATTTTCAACAACGAACGTTTTTGCAAATCTGTCATGTGAAGTCCTTTATGTGATGAGGGAAAGTTACGGCGAAAAAGTTTCAGGAGCCCGGGTAAAAGGGCTTGCCAATAGCAGCGGGCATATTAATACGAATCCAACGCGGATTCCGTGAAATCATGGCCAGAACGATGATGGTCGACAGGTAGGGCAAGGTGCTGAGCAACTGGCTGGGAATGTCCACACCGATGCCCTGCAGGTGAAACTGCAGCATCGTAACGCCGCCAAACAGGTAGGCACCAAGCAGCACACGCGCCGGTCGCCACGTGGCAAAGGTGGTGAGTGCCAGCGCGATCCAGCCCTTGCCGGCCACCATGCCCTCGACCCATAACGGGGTGTAAATAATGGAGATGTAGGCACCTGCCAGGCCGCACAGTGCGCCTCCCACCATGACCGCAGCCAAGCGGATGCGGCGCACCGGATAGCCCAGCGCGTGGGCTGACTCCGGGCTCTCGCCCACGCTGCGCAGAATCAAACCGGCACGGGTGCGGTAGAAGAACCAGATCAGGGCACCGGCAAAAAGCACGGTCAGATAAACCAGCGGATGCTGGCGGAACAGCGCCGGGCCGAAGAACGGAATGTCAGTGAGGAACGGGATCTCGAACTGTGGCCGCTCAGGAATTTTCTCCTGCACATAGGTAATTCCGGCGAAGGCCGAGAAGCCGGCACCAAACAGGCTGAGCGCCAATCCGGTGGCGTACTGGTTGGTGTTGAGCCAGATCACCAGGCCACCAAAGATACCGGCCATCAGCGCACCGGCACCAATGCCTGCAAGAAATCCCAGGGTGTCGCTACCGGTGGCCACCACGGCGGCAAACCCGGCGATAGCGGCACACAGCATCATGCCCTCGGCACCCAAATTCACGATACCGGCCTTCTCATTGATCAAGAGGCCCAGCGAGGCGATCGCCAGCACGGTGCCGGCGTTGAGCGTTGCAGCGACTAGCAGTGCGTAGGAAGCATCCATTATTTGGCTCCTGCGGTGTGCTTCCACACCAATCGGTAATTCACCAGCGTGTCGCACCCCAGCAAAGTAAAGAGCAGCAGTCCCTGGAACACCCCGGTCAAAGACTTGGGCAGCCCCAGGCGCGACTGCGCCAGTTCACCGCCGATATAAAACATGCTCATCAAAATGGCCGAAAACATCATGCCAACAGGATGCAAGCGCCCCACATAGGCCACGATGATGGCGGCAAAACCGTAGCCCGCTGGCACATAAGGCGTGAGCTGTCCAATCGGACCGGCCACTTCCAAAGCCCCCGCCAGGCCGGCGAGACCGCCGGAAATCAGGAACGCCGTCCACAGCGCGCCGCGCGAGGAGAACCCGGCATAACGTGCCGCCGCCGGAGCCAGGCCACCCACCTGTTGCGCAAAACCGGCACGGGTGCGGAACAGAAAAATCCACATGCCGCCCACGCCAACCAGTGCAAACAACACGCCTATCGACAGACGCGAGCCAGTGAAAAGGCGCGGGATGCGGGTGACAAGTTCAAAGTTCTTGGTCTGTGGGAAGTTGTAGCCGTTGGGGTCCTTCCAGGGGCCGTAGACCATATAGCCCAGCACCTGTACGGCCACGTAAACCAGCATCAAACTGACCAGAATCTCGTTGGTATTGAAGCGGTCCTTCAGGAAGGCGGCAATGGCAGCCCAGAACATACCGCCCAGCACACCGGCCAGCAGAATTGGAATGACGATCAGCGCGCTGCCGTTTTTCTCAGCCATGAGCGCCACACCACTGGCCGCGATTGCACCCAGCAGGTATTGGCCCTCGGCACCAATGTTCCACACGTTGGAGCGGAAGCACACCGCCAGGCCCAAAGCAATCAACAGCAGCGGCGTGGCCTTGACCACCAATTCGCCGAGTGCATAGCCGCTCTTGAGTGGCTCCCAAAAGAAAACCTGCAGTCCACGCAAGGGGTCTTTGCCCAGCATCAGGAACAAAATAACACCAATCACCACTGTGCACAGAAGTGCCAACAAGGGTGAGCCATAGCTCCAGAAACTGGACGGTTGCTGACGGGCTTCAAGTTTAAGCATGGTGATGTTGCCCCCCACGCTCCGCCGCGCTACCCTGTTCCCAAAGCCCACTCATCCATTCACCAATCTTTTCCACCGTAGCCTCCGCAATCGGTACCGAGGGCGAGAGCTTGCCACGTGCAATCACATGCAGGCGGTCGCTCACTTCGAACAGTTCCTCGAGTTCTTCGCTGACCACCAGCACTGCACAACCGGCGTCACGCAGGGCCAGAATCTCGCCACGGATCTGGGCGGCAGCGCCGACGTCCACGCCCCAGGTCGGCTGCGAGACGATAAAAAGCGTGGGTTTGGCATCGATCTCACGGCCGACGATGAACTTTTGAAGGTTGCCGCCTGAAAGCGATTTGGCCACTGCGTTAGGTCCACCGGCTTTGACGTTGAACGCCTTGATGATGGAGGCGGCATGTTCTTCCAGTTTCTTCACCTTAATCCAGCCACCCGCAAACTTGGGGTTGGAGATGGAACCGGTGCGGGTCAGCAGCAGGTTGTGCGCCAGGCTCAACGTGGGCACGGCACCACGGCCCAGGCGCTCTTCCGGCACAAAGTGCAGGCCCAGTTTGCGGCGCGAGCCGGGGTGCAGGGCGGACACGTCTTTGTCTTTCATGCGAATCGAACCCGTGGCGGCGCGGCAGTCTTCACCCGAGAGCGCGTACAGCAGTTCCTTCTGGCCGTTACCCGAGACACCGGCAATGCCCACCACCTCGCCGGCGCGTACGTCCAGGCTGATGCCGTCCAGATCCACGCCAAACTGGTCTTCGCGCTCCAGACTCAAGTTTGTCACCGTCAAACGGCTCTCACCCGGTTGTTGCGGTCGATGCTCCAGTTGCGGTGGCTCGGCGCCAATCATCAGGCGCGACAGCGAGGCATTGGATTCTTCCTGCGGGTTGCACACGCCGGTGACCTTGCCACCGCGCAGCACGGTACAGGCGGTGCAAAGCTCACGGATTTCATGCAGTTTGTGCGAGATGTAGAGGATGCTGCAGCCCTCGGATGCCAGCTTCTTCAGCACCACAAACAACTTTTCCACCGCCTGCGGGGTGAGCACCGAGGTCGGCTCATCCAGGATCAACAACTCGGGTCGGGTTAACAGGGCGCGGATGATTTCCACGCGCTGCATTTCACCCACGCTCAGCGTATGCACGGGTCGGGCCGGATCAATATCCAGGCCATATTCATTGGCCTTGGCAACGATGCTGGCCGTCACCTGCTCCAGCGACTCGCGCGCCAGACCGAGCCAGACGTTTTCAGCCACGGTCATGGTGTCAAACAGGTTGAAGTGCTGAAACACCATGCTGATGCCGTTGGCGCGCGCTTCTTTCGGGTTGTGAATCACGATGGGCTGCCCGTTGAGTCGCATCTCCCCGGCATCCGGCTTGATGGAGCCATAAATGATCTTCATCAAAGTGGACTTGCCAGCACCGTTTTCGCCCAGAACGGCATGGGTTTCGCCGGGCATCACGGTGAGAGACACCTCGCTATTGGCCACCACGCCGGGGTAAGCCTTGGTGATGCCGGTCAGTTGCAATCTGGGGTGTGTCATCGTGTGCAGATTCCCGTTTTATTTTTTCAACGAAGCAGCGGCGGACTTTACACGCTCACGCAACCAGCGAATGGACTCCGAGCTGTGCGTGCGTTCATGCCATAACTGGTAATACATCATTTTTGGAAACGCGATGGGGCAAGGCAAAATCGTAACCGGCAGTGCGTTTACAAAGCGTTCGCAATACTGGCGGCTTGTGGTTAGCACCAGCAAGGTTGATGCCACCATGCCCGGAATCAGCCCGAAATAGGGGCAGCGCGCACTGATATGCCGCTGCAGCCCCAGCGTGGCCAGGTGCGCGTCAATAAAACCTTTGGCACCCGGATGGGTGGCACCCGGCGCAATGTGCTCGACCTCCAGCCAGGACTGCTGGTCCCAACCGCGTCGCACTGCCGGGTGCTTGTTGGACACCAGGCAGACCACTTCATCGTCAAACAATGCCCCAAGGTGCAAGTCCAGCGGCGGCGAAAGCCAATTGCCGATCACCACATCCACCTCGCCCTGCGCCAACTGGGTGCGGTAGTCGGTGGCAGGAGACAGGGGGTGAATTTCAATCTCGCACAACGGGGCCTGGCTTTTGATCTCGGCAACCAAATGCGGCAGAAACAGGGGATCGAGGTAATCGGCGGCGGCCACGCGGAAGATGTCGCGGGCTTTGGCGGGCTCGAAGCCGCGTGCCTCGGCAAACAGCATCTGCGCGGCACGCAAAATGCTGGCACTGGGTTCAAGCATGCGCTGGCCCGCCACGGTAGGCACCATGCCGGAGCCTGAGCGCACCAAAAGTGGGTCTCCGGCGAATTCCCGCAGGCGTTTCAGGGCGCTGCTTACCGCCGGCTGGTGCATGCCCAGTCGGATAGCTGCTCTTGAAACGCTGCGTTCAGTCAACACGGTATGGAGAACCCTTATCAGATGAAGGTCTATCTTGTCGAAAAGGTTTTGATCTCTCATACAGGGGGCTCGATGTGTGCCATATGCTAATGCGTATGGCTGCCGGCTGACTCCCGATTTACCCTCCCGCACGAGGAACCCTTTCATGAATACAAAACCCCTGCGTTTTTTACGGCGTGGCCAAATCGTCACCCTGGACGGTGTGGATGCCAACCGCACCCTGCTCGACCTGCTGCGCGAGGACCTGCATTGCACCGGCACCAAAGAGGGCTGTGGCGAAGGCGACTGTGGTGCCTGTACCGTGGTGCTTGGCGAAGAAAAAAGCGGCAAACTGGAGCTGCGCGCCATCAACAGCTGCATCCGTCTGGCGCACTCGATTGACGGCATGGCGCTGTGGACGGTGGAAGACTTAAAAGATCATCCGGTCCAGGAATCCATGGTGGCGTGCCACGGCTCGCAATGCGGTTTTTGCACCCCTGGCTTTGTCATGAGTCTGTTTGCCCTCTACGAAAGCCGGGCCGGTTCGCCCATTTCCCGCACCCAGGCCCAGGGCGCGCTGTCCGGCAACCTGTGCCGCTGCACCGGCTACCGGCCCATCCTCGACGCGGCCCAGGCCATGCAGAATTTGCCCGCCGTGCGGGTGAATGAGGCGGCCGTGCTGGAAAATTTGCGCCAACTGGGCAAACCCGAGCGCAAGAAGACTAAGCCAGACGCGCCAGCACCGGACGCCAGTTACCTGAGTCCCAAAACCCTGAAAGAACTGCTGGCGTTGCGCGCCCAGCACCCTGATGCGCAGTTGGTGGCTGGTTGCACCGACGTCGGGCTGTGGGTCACCAAGATGCACATGCAGTTCCCGCGCATTCTGGACGTCACCAAGGTCAAGGAATTGCGCCGCATCGAACCCTACAAAAACCACATCGCCATCGGCGCTGCGGTTCCACTGGCGGACGCCTTTGCCACCTTGGTGGCGGATCGGCCGCAACTGGCCAGCTTTGCGCACCGCTTTGCCGGACTGCCGGTGCGCAACTCCGGCACGCTGGGAGGCAATGTGGCCAACGGCTCTCCGATTGGGGATTCGATGCCATTGCTGATTGCGCTGGGTGCCAACGTAGTGCTGATGAGCACGCGCGGCAGCCGCGAGCTGCGCCTGGAGGACCTGTACACCGGCTACCGCAAGAACGTGATGGCCAAAGACGAAGTGCTGGCCTGGATCAAGGTGCCCAAGGCGGTAAAGGCCGAATTCAGCCGGGTCTACAAAATTTCCAAACGCTTTGAGGACGACATTTCCGCGGTATGCCTGGCCCTGAACCTGCACATTGCCGACGGCGTGGTGAAGCATGCCTCGATTGGCGTTGGCGGTGTCGCCGCAACACCGGTGCGCGCCCGCCAAACACAAGCCGCGTTGCTGGGCCAACCCTGGAACCTGGCCACCGTACAAGCCGCGATGCAGGTGCTGCGCGCCGAATTCACACCCATCAGCGACATGCGCGCCTCTGCTGCCTACCGCACCGAGGTGCTGGGCAATCTGCTGCAACGCTGCTGGCTGGAAAGTCAGGGTAAGCCGGATAGCTCCCTGGAAACCCTGGTTCTTGAAGGAGCCGCAGCATGAGCAAAGCCCCCTCCTCCGCGACGCAGGCAACTTCCCCCGCAGCGGGAATTTCGGTGCACCACGAGAGTGCTGCTGCCCAAGTGGCCGGCGCGGTGCACTACATCGACGACCTGCCCGAGGTGCGCGGCACCCTGCATGCGGCGCCGATCCTCTCCAACGTGGCCCACGGCAAACTCAAAGGCGTGGATACCAGCGCTGCGCTGGCCATGCCCGGCGTGGTGGATGTCATCCTGGCCAAAGATATCCCCGGTGACCCGATGCTGGCGGCGTTTGCCGGAGACGAGCCCGTTTTTGCCATGGACAGCGTGCAGTTTGTCGGCCAGGTGATCGGCGTCGTGGTCGCCAAAACCACGATGCAAGCCCGTCGTGCAGCACGCAAGATCAAGCTCGATATTGAACCCCTGCCCGCCATCCTGCGGGTGAAAGATGCGCTGGCCGCGAAGAGTTACGTGCTGCCGCCGGTGCATGTGCGCCGGGGCGATGCCGCTGCCGCGCTGCAGCGCGCCAGCCACACGCTGAGCGGCACGCTGGAAGTCGGTGGCCAGGAGCACTTTTATCTGGAGGGCCAGATTGCCTATGTGCTGCCGATGGAGCAAAACCAGTGGACGGTGTACAGCAGCACCCAACACCCCGGCGAGGTGCAACACTGGGTCGCGCATGCGCTGGGCATAGACAACCACGCTGTGCGCGTGGAATGCCGCCGTATGGGTGGAGGCTTTGGCGGCAAGGAGACGCAGGCCGGGCATCTGGCCGTGTGGGCAGCGGTAGCGGCCAGGAAAGTCGGTCAGGCCATCAAGCTGCGCCTGGACCGCGATGACGACTTTATGGTCACCGGTAAACGCCACCCGTTTGAATAGTCCTACACCGCAGGCTTTGACGACACCGGCCGGTTAACCGCCCTGCAACTGATGATGGCCGCCAACTGCGGCTTTAGCGCCGACCTGTCCGGTCCGGTGGCTGACCGGGCCATTTTCCACAGCGATAACGCCTATTACCTGGAGCATGTGGACATTGCCTCGTACCGTTGCAAAACGAATACGCAAAGCCACACGGCTTTTCGCGGTTTTGGTGGGCCGCAGGGGGTGATCCTGATCGAGGCCATCATGGGCGACATCGCCCGTGCCCTCAAAATGGACCCGCTGGATGTGCGCCTGCGCAACCTCTACAGCGACGAGGCCCTGGCGGATGGCAGCGGCAAACGCGACACCACGCACTACCAGATGCGGGTGGAAGACAACATCCTGCAACCGCTCATCGGCACGCTCGAACAGAGCAGCGCATACCGCGCGCGGCGCGCGGAAATTGCACGCTGGAACGCCCAGAGCAGCGTGCTCAAGCGCGGCATTGCGCTGACCCCGGTGAAGTTCGGCATCAGCTTTACCGCCACCCTGTTCAATCAGGCGGGCGCTTTGGTGCATGTCTATACCGATGGCAGCGTGCAGGTCAACCACGGTGGCACCGAGATGGGCCAGGGTCTGCACACCAAGGTCTCACAAATTGTGGCCGACGAGTTGGGCATCCCCTTTGAGCGCGTGATGGCCACAGCCAGTGACACCAGCAAAGTGGCCAATGCCT
>CAIQEX010000102.1 GCA_903870955.1 uncultured beta proteobacterium | reverse complement strand
GAAGTGCTGGAACTCAAAGCCCCGGTGGAAGCCATGGCCAAGGGCCTTGTGATTGAAGCCCAGCTCGACAAGGGACGTGGACCCGTGGCAACGGTGCTGATTCAGTCCGGTACGCTCAAGGCGGGCGATGTGGTGCTGGCTGGCCAGACCTATGGTCGCGTGCGAGCCATGCTGGACGAGAACGGCAAGCCGATCAAATCGGCAGGACCTTCCATTCCTGTGGAAATTCAGGGTCTGACCGAAGTGCCTCAGGCGGGTGACGAATTCATGGTGATGTCTGACGAACGTCGGGCCCGCGAAATTGCCACCTACCGTGCAGGCAAGTTCCGCAACACCAAGCTGGCTAAGCAACAGGCCGCCAAGCTGGAAAACATGTTCTCGGATCTGTCGTCTGGCGATGTCAAGATGCTCCCCATCATTGTCAAGTCCGACGTGCAGGGTTCGCAGGAAGCTCTGGCGCAGTCATTGCTCAAGCTGTCAACGGAAGAGGTCAAGGTTCAAATGGTGTACGCCGCGGTGGGCGCCATCAGCGAGTCGGATATCAATTTGGCCATTGCGTCCAAATCGGTGGTGATTGGCTTCAATGTTCGCGCCGATGCCGGTGCGCGCAAATTGGCCGAAAGCAATGGTGTCGACATTCGTTACTACAACATCATTTACGACGCTGTGGACGAACTCAAGGCAGCCATGTCTGGCATGTTGGCACCCGAGAAGCGCGAAGAGGTTATCGGTACTGCCGAAATTCGAACCGTGTTCGTGGCCTCCAAGATCGGTACTGTGGCGGGTTGTATGGTGACCAGTGGTTCCGTTAATCGCAGCGCGCATTTCCGCCTGTTGCGCAACAACGTGGTGATCTACACCGGCGAACTCGACTCCCTGAAACGCATGAAAGACGATGTGCGCGAAGTCAAGGAAGGCTTCGAGTGCGGCGTCAAGCTCAAGAATTACAACGACATTAACGAGGGTGATCAGCTCGAGTTCTTCGAAATTCGGGAAATTGCCCGTACTCTATGAGCCCCCACGCTTGTCACTTCGTGGACTACGCTGCCCCCCAGGGGGGCCGTCGCACGGCTTGGGGCGGCCCGGCGCTATGAAGAAGAAATCTTCCACACCCAATCGCGGTTTTCGCGTCGCCGATCAGATCCAACGGGATCTGACGGAGTTGATCGCGCGCGAGTTGAAGGACCCGCGTGTCGGTATGGTGACCATCCAGGCGGTGGAGGTCACGCCCGATTACGCCCATGCCAAGGTGTTTTTTAGCTTGTTGGTAGGTGACCCGGTTCAAACCGCCGAGGGCTTAAACCAGGCGGCCGGGTTTTTGCGCGCGGGGTTGTTCAAGCGCTTGCACATTCATACCGTGCCGACACTGCACTTCCACTTTGACCAGACGGTGGAGCGCGCGGCAGATATGAATGCGTTGATTGCCAAGGCAGTGGCGTCCAAGGCAAAGGAAGACTAAGCATGCACAATGCCGGGCCGCTCCAGGGTGCGCAGGCTCCCTTGGGGGGCAGGGTCAAGGTGCAGCGTCGACCGGTGCATGGCGTTCTGCTGTTGGACAAACCGATTGGTTTTTCCAGCAACCAGGCACTGCAAAAAGTGAAGTGGTTGCTCAGGGCAGAGAAGGCGGGCCATACCGGGACGCTGGATCCTCTGGCGACCGGTGTTTTGCCCATCTGCTTTGGTGCTGCAACCAAGTTCAGCCAGATGCATCTGGATGCTGACAAGGCCTATGCGACAACGCTGCGGTTGGGTATCAAAACCAGTACGGCGGACGCGGAAGGCGACGTGATTTGTACGCGGGCGGTGCAGGTGAGCATGGCGCAGTTAGAGCAAGTGGTGCGTAGTTTCACGGGTCCGATTGCACAGGTGCCGCCCATGCACAGTGCGTTGAAGAAGGATGGCCGGGCGTTGTACGAATACGCCAGGGCTGGAATAGAGATTGAGCGCGAGGCGCGCCATGTAACGATTTACAGCATCCAAATCGTGCAAGCGCGTTTGGATGGCGATATACCTGAAGTGGATCTGGTGGTGGAGTGCAGCAAAGGCACCTACATCCGGACCTTGGGTGAAGACATTGGTGAGTCGCTGGGTTGTGGCGCTCACCTCAGTGCATTGCGGCGCATTCGCACGGGCAACTTTGACGAGTCCCGGTGTGTCAGCGTGGCGGTGCTGGAGGCTATGGATGAAGCCGAGCGTTTGGCTTGCGTGCGACCTTCCGAAGATCTGCTTGCAGGTCATACGGAGGTCACGCTGGATGCCGACAATGCGGCACGGTTTTTGAGTGGTATGCGCAGACGCGGTTCTTGGAGCGATGCGGACTTGGTGGCAGTTTTTGCCGAACGTCCGCGGGCGCTTCTGGGTAGTGCGCATGTGAAAGGCGGGGAGTTGATCCCCACGCGGCTTCTAAGTCCGCCCGAGGTCAGTGAATCCCTGCAACAACAGCAGTTAATGAATGTTTGAAAGTGAAATATGAGTCATAAGCAAATCAGAAATATCGCCATCATCGCCCACGTTGACCATGGCAAAACCACCATGGTGGACCAGTTGCTGCGTCAGTCCGGCACCTTTGCCGAACACGAAAAAGTCGTCGACACTGTGATGGACAACAATGCCATTGAAAAAGAACGTGGCATTACGATTCTGGCCAAGAACTGTGCTGTGACCTGGGAAGGCACGCACATCAACATCGTGGACACCCCTGGACACGCCGACTTCGGCGGCGAAGTGGAACGTGCACTGAGCATGGTGGACGGCGTGGTGCTGCTGATTGACGCCCAGGAAGGCCCCATGCCCCAGACCCGCTTTGTGACCAAGAAGGCCCTGGCCCTCGGTCTGAAGCCGATTCTGGTGGTGAACAAAGTGGACAAGCCCGGTGCACGCCCTGACTTTGTCGTCAATGCGGCTTTCGACTTGTTTGACAAACTCGGTGCCACCGACGAACAACTCGACTTCCCTGTGGTCTATGCCTCCGGCATCAACGGCTGGTCGTCCATGGAAGAGGGCGCGCAGGGTGAGCAATGGGGTCCCGACATGTCGGCCCTGTTCAATACGATTCTGTCGCATGTGCCTGCGCAAACGGGTGATCCGGCGGCTCCGCTGCAACTGCAAATTTCGGCGCTTGATTTTTCGACTTTCGTTGGCCGTATCGGCGTCGGCCGCGTCAGCCAAGGCACCATCAAGCCCATGATGGATGTCGTGGTGATGGAAGGCCCGGACGGCAAACCCGTCAAAGGCCGTGTCAACCAGGTGTTGACGTTCCAGGGACTTGAACGCGTGCAGGCTACCGAAGCGGGTCCAGGCGAAATCGTCCTGATCAACGGGCTGACGGACATTGGTATTGGTGTGACGATCACGGATCCGATCAATCCCGCGCCCTTGCCCATGCTGAAGGTCGATGAGCCAACGCTGACCATGAATTTCTGCGTCAATACCAGCCCACTGGCCGGACGCGAAGGCAAGTACGTTACCAGCCGCCAGATCTGGGATCGTCTGCAAAAGGAACTGCAACACAACGTCGCACTGCGGGTTAAAGAAACCGATGAAGAAGGTATCTTCGAAGTCATGGGCCGTGGCGAATTGCACCTGACCATTCTGCTGGAGAACATGCGCCGCGAAGGCTACGAAATGGCCGTATCCAAGCCGCGCGTGGTGTTCCGTGATGTCAACGGTGAGAAGCACGAGCCTATCGAGTTGGTTACCGCCGACATTGAAGAGCAGCACCAGGGTGGTGTCATGCAGGCTTTGGGCGAGCGCAAGGGCGATCTGGTAAACATGGAGCCGGATGGCCGTGGCCGTGTGCGCCTGGAGTACCGCATCCCCGCCCGTGGACTGATTGGTTTCACCAATGAATTCCTGAATCTGACGCGCGGTTCTGGTTTGATCTCCAACATCTTTGACAGCTACGAACCCCACAAGGGTGACATCGGTGGCCGCAAGAACGGTGTGCTGATCTCCATGGACGCCGGTGAAATCTTCACCTACGCCCTGGGCAAGCTCGACGAGCGCGGCCGTATGTTCGTGCGTCCCAACGATCCAGTTTACGAAGGCATGATTGTGGGTATCCACAGCCGTGAAAACGACTTGGTGGTCAACGCCACCCGGACCAAGCAATTGACCAACTTCCGCGTGTCCGGCAAAGAAGACGCCATCAAGATCACGCCTCCCATTGATTGCACACTGGAGTACGGTGTGGAATTCATTGAGGATGACGAATTGGTTGAAATCACACCCAAGTCGATCCGCCTGCGCAAACGCTTCCTGACGGAAAGCGAACGCAAACGCGCAGGTCGTAGCTAAGCCGCTTCCACCTTGAAGCTGCGTCACAACCAGGCAGTCTTTGTGATGGTGCTGGTGGCACTCCTGTGGTCTACCGCAGGAGTTGTCACCCGTTATCTCGAGTTCGCGCGAAGCTTTGAGGTAACGTTCTGGCGCTCCCTGTTTGCGGCGCTCAGTCTGCTCCTGATTCTTCCCATTTTTCAGGGCTGGTCTGTGTTCCTGAAAATTCGCCATGCAGGTGCAGCACTCTGGATGTCAGGGGTGTGCTGGGCGGTCATGTTCACCGCTTACATGGTGGCGTTCACGCTGACCACCGTCGGCAATGTACTGGTTACCCTGGCCGTGGGGCCGTTGCTGACGGCGATCGTGGCAAGGGTGTTGATTGGCTACCGTGTCGCGCCCCGCACCTGGATAGCCATCCTGGTGGCCGGCACCGGCATAGCCTATATGTTTGCATCACAGGTTGGGTCGGCCTCTCTGGCGGGGAGTCTGGTTGCCTTGTCCATCCCTATCGCGGCCGCCGTGAACTGGACGATCAGCCAGCATTCCCACGACCAGGGCCATGACCTTGACCTGGTACCCGCCGTGCTCCTTGGGGCCTTGCTTTCCACTGCAGCCACTTTTTTATTGGCATATCCATTTCAGGCCAGTGCGCATGACGTCACTTTGCTGGGCTTGCTGGGCGTCTTTCAGTTGGCCATACCCTGTGTGATGTGCATGGTTTGTGCACGCGTGCTGCACGCGCCAGAAATTGCGTTGTTGCAGTTGCTTGAGGTCATCTTCGGGATCCTTCTGGCTTGGGTGGGTGCCAACGAGGTACCTGGGCCGTCGGTACTTTTGGGTGGAACTCTGGTTATTGGGGCCCTGGTCGCCAACGAATGGCTGGGTTGGAAGAAGAAATCCCTGTAGTCGAGCAGGTTCGTTTCGGCAGGTGTCACCTGCCCTAAACCGAGTTCTGGCCCTTCGATCGTATGGATTCACAGCACAATTGTTGCTCTTATTCGTACAATTGCCCAAAAATGGTGTTCAATCGGACGCATGCGAACAAAGGTCGCTCCAGAGAGAGCGCTTCAAGCCACCGGCTTGCCGTAAACCGAGTTGCCAGAACTAAAAAAGGTTGCGGACATCTTCATGAACAGCATCTTGAACGAACTACCCTGGTACGGGATGCTGTTCATTGGTACCTTGTTCGGCTGGGCGTCGCACCGCGCATGGACCCGCAGAAAGTCTGAACCAGACCGCAATGAGCGCCTGATTGGCGCCTCGGACATTCTCAGTCTCGTCAAGGCGGGAGAATGGGAAATTGACTTTCGGGTGACCAAAGATGCCACGCTGCTATCAAGCGACGCCGCTGGCCTCTACGGGTGGCCAACCGATACCCCCTACTTGCCTTATTCCGACTGGTCTGCCCGGGTGCAATTGGTGCACACCCAGGGTGTTAATCCGATTGAACTTTTCGAGCAAGCCCTGCGGGATCCGGAGGTGGTTTACGACTGCACCTATGCCTTCCAACGGGCAGTAGACGGCAAGTTGGTCTGGTTGCGGGACCGTGGTGTCGTTCGGCGGGATGCCAAGGGAAATCCGATCCAGGTGCTCGGCATTGTTGTCGATGTCAGCGAGGCCGTCGAACAACAGAACCGCCTTAGCGCGGCCAAGCTGCTGGCCCAAAACGCGCTGGAACTGGCAAACGCCGGAACCTGGCGCTTCGACCTGATCAACGCACCCGACTTGATCATCCCCTCTGAACAGGCTTTGCGTATATGGGGACACCCGACGGGTACCGCCAGTATCCACACCCGTGAGTGGTCATCCCGACTGCTGGACCAGCAGACCACCGCAGAGTTGGCGCAAAGCCGGTGGGATCGGGTGCTGCAAAACGAGGTCGACGCGTATGACCTGACCTATGCGTATCGCCAACCGGCGGGTGGACAAGTCGTATGGCTGCGCAGTCGAGGCCTGGTGCGCCGGGACGCAAATGGGACACCTATCGAGATGACTGGTGTGGTGGTGGATGTCACTGAGTCAACGCAACAAAAGGACGCGCTGCAGAAGTCCGGCATCCTGGCTCAGACGGCATTGGGTCTGCTGAAGGCGGGTACTTGGGACTGGGACGTGGTGAATGCCCCAGACGTGACCATCATGTCTCCCGCAGCAGCAGCGGTCATTGGGTATCACACGACCGAGCCTTTCCGTATGACTGCAGCCCAGTGGGGTGACAGCATACGCACGGTTGCTCCCGAATACCTGGCTCAGAGTCCGGTGTTACTGGAACAACTCAAGAACCATGAAATTTCCGGCTATGACGTGAAGCACCAGCAGGTTCGCATAGATGATGGAACGGTCATCTGGGCGCGTGTGGTGGCTAACGCGGTTTACGACACACAAGGCAAATTGACGCGTGTATTCGGCGTCACCCTCGATGTCACGGAGCAAGTCGCAGAAGAAACGGCCTTAAAGAAGTCGCAGCAAATCAGCGCGCAAGCCCTGATGTCATTGGAACAGGCCCTGGGTCTGGCAAAGGCAGCCAATTGGAGCCGTGATGTTGTCGGGGAGTCTTCCGTTATCCACTTTTCGCCAAGAGCCCTGCGTCTGTTGGGCTTTAAGGACCGGCCGGATGGCCGCGTGACGGTTGCGGAAATGACTGCGCGCACCCGCACAGCCGCAGGTTCAGAAGCAGTTGAAAGCCTGGCACTGCAGATTCAAGACATGTTCGATGGCAAGGTTGACAGCTACGAGCTCAAGTACCCGTTTGACCGTGAGATCGATGGTGCCCTGATGTGGCTGCACGACATTGGCTCTGCGAAACGCAATAGCAAAGGCGAAATAATTTCCATGCACGGCGTGCTGCGTGACATCACGCGCGAGCAGGAATCCAGCGCCGAAATCCGGAAAACCAACCAAGCACTGGAGCAGGCACTGGACCTTGCCAAGGCAGCGACGTGGGGTCAGGACGTGGCGCGCAATCCGGAGCTTATTCAATATACCCAGCGCGCCATTAGTCTGCTCGGATTCAAGGATCGCCCTGACGGCTTTGTACACCGCCGTGAAATGGACAAGGGCTGTCTTGAGGCCATGGGAGCGGAGGGAACTGCAGCGCTGCTGAAAGAACTCAAAGAGGTCATGAATAGCAACCAAGATCGTTATGAAATCAAATACAAGATTCGTCGCGAAGTGGACGGCACAGACATTTGGATTCACGATATCTGCACGATACAACGTGATGAAAAGGGAGAAATATCCTACATGTACGGTGTCCTGCGCGAAATTACGCGCGAGCGCCTTGCCGAGGAGGCCATTCTTGCTGCCATGGAAGAAGCGGAAGCCGCCTCGCGTGCAAAAGGGGACTTTCTGGCAAACATGAGCCATGAAATCCGCACCCCTATGAACGCCATCATTGGCCTTTCAGGGCTGGCACTCAGAAATGAGATGCCACCGCGCATCCAGAACTACCTGAACAAAATTAAGCAAAGCGGTGAGCACCTTCTGGGCATCATCAATGACATTCTCGACTTCTCCAAGATCGAGTCCGGAAAAATGGAAATGGAGTCCGTTTCTTTTGAATTGGATGACGTCCTCAGCAACGTCGTCAATCTGATTACAGAAAAGGCACATAGCAAGGGCCTGAAGTTAGTCCTGCGGGTAAGTGACGATGTTCCCCGCACATTGGTGGGTGACCCTTTGCGCATCGGGCAGATCCTCATCAATCTGGCCAACAACGCTGTCAAATTCACCGAAACAGGCGAAGTGTCTATCACCGCAAGAATGGATGGCATGCAGGACAGACAGGCGCTGGTCATGTTCCGCGTCCAGGACACCGGTATTGGCTTGAGCAAGGAACAGATTGCCAAGCTCTTCAAAAGCTTCGAGCAGGCTGACACTTCCATCACCCGCAAGTACGGTGGCACCGGTTTGGGCCTGGCCATCAGCAAAAACCTGGCCCAGGCTATGGACGGTGATTTGGGTGTGGACAGCGTGTTGGGCACGGGGTCCACCTTTTGGTTTAGCACCCCTCTGGGCGTACTCTCCAGTGAGAAATTTGTCCCGCACCCGGAAATCGACTTGCCCATCTTGCCTTACCTGGGCTTGGATACACATGAAAAAACCTTGCCGCTAGACAGTCAGGTTCTGGAACCGGTTGACCACCGTCTGCAGATTGCCGAAAGCATTCAGGCCAATACAGACCTGGTTCATGCACGCGAATCTGAACAAATGGCCTACAAAATGGTTCGCGATTTTGTAGCTGATACGGCCGTGATCGAATTCTCACAAAAAGCCATCCACCTGCTCGGGTTTAAGGATCGACCGGATGGCCGGGTTACCGGCGAAGAAATGAACGCGCGAACCTGCGCCGCAGCGGGAATGGAGGCTGCAGAGAATTTGGCGCAACAGATTAAGGAAATGTTCGACAGCGCCGTGGACGACTACGAGCTGAGGTACCCCTTCGAGCGGGAAGTCGATGGCGCAGTGATGTGGATACACGACATTGGTTCCGTGAAACGCAATGGCAAAGGCGCAATCATTTCCATGAAAGGTGTGCTGCGCGACATCACGCGCGAGCTTGTGAGGAACGGGTTTGACAGGATACTTTTCATGAACGGGCATGGCGCGAATGGCACCATTGCAGGGCATGTGCTCAAAGAGTTAGCAGACGAGCTTGATTTCACCGCGTGCGTGGTGTCATGGTGGGACATTGAAGGCGCAGGCTGCGAGGGGCATGCGGACGAG
>CAIQEX010000101.1 GCA_903870955.1 uncultured beta proteobacterium | reverse complement strand
GACTTTGCGCATTGGCTAAAGGATCAAGGCATTTCATCGATTTCCTTGAACCCTGACTCGGTAATTGCAACCTGGCAACAACTCGCCAATTAACGCCTATGTTGCAGACGCAACGCCACTGGCCTTTGCATGCAGGACTGTTGTCCCTTTGGTTTGTTGCGTCTTTTGGCCTGGTGTTTTTTGCCCGCGATCTGCAAATGCAGTTCGCGGGTTGGCCGGTGGCTTTCTGGTTTGCAGCCCAAGGCGCTTTGCTGGTTTTTGTAGCGATCGTGGTCTATTTTGCATGGGCCGCAAACCGGCGTGATGGCCCGGACCCTGATTTTGACAAGCGCGAATTCAGATCTCAGACCCGCCGATACCACAGACGCTTCCTGGGGTTTGTGATCGGTCTTTTGGTGTTTATTCTGGGCCTTGCCCTGGCTGAACGCTGGGGTCTGCACAAGGCCTGGATTGCAGGTATCTTTTTGACCGCGACACTCGTCGTCTACTCGGTGATTGGCGTTTACGGCCGTACTTCCGATGCGGCCGAATATTACGTAGCCGGACGTCGTATTCCAGGGCTTTACAACGGCATGGCGACCGCCGCTGACTGGATGAGTGCGGCGTCTTTCATTAGCCTGGCTGGCGGGCTCTACCTGCAGGGATTCTCAGGCACCAACGGTCAGCCTGGCGGCTTGGCGTACGTCATGGGATGGACCGGTGGATTTTGTCTGGTGGCGCTGCTCGTTGCTCCCTATCTGAGGCGCATGGAACTCTATACAGTGCCCGATTATTTTGCGGTGCGTTACGGTGGCCGCTGGCCCCGGATGATTGCCGCACTGGCTGCGGTCGTTGTCTCGTTTACCTATGTGGTTGCGCAAATTTATGGTGTTGGACTGATCACTTCACGCATCACCGGCGTGCACTTTGAAATCGGCATTCTT
Organism: uncultured beta proteobacterium; assembly: GCA_903870955.1. Taxonomy (GTDB): domain Bacteria; phylum Pseudomonadota; class Gammaproteobacteria; order Burkholderiales; family Burkholderiaceae_C; genus Allorhodoferax. Next base: position 614 of record CAIQEX010000101.1, on the reverse strand, counting down.
TTGGGGCTCGGCGGGGTGCTGGTGTGTTCCTTTTTGGGTGGTATGCGTGCTGTGACCTGGACGCAGGCGGTGCAGTATTGGGTCATGATCCTGGCTTTTCTGATCCCGGTGTCCTGGCTGGCCTATAAGCAAGTGGGCAATCCCCTGGCACCATTGGCTTACGGCCAGCAGTTGCAGAAAATTGCCGTACTTGAAAAGTCTCTGATCGACTCTCCGGAAGAAAACGAGGTCATCGCCGAATACGCCTTGCGTGCAGACGTGTTAGACCGCAAATTGTTAAACGTTGATCAGTCGCTCCAATTTGACCGGCAGGAACTGCGTTCCAAACTCAATGCGTTGGGACCCAAGGCCGACGATGAAATGGCCAATCGATTGCGCCGCGAGTTGGCCGCTTTGCCGCGTGATGTAGCGATCGCGCGTGACCGCTGGTCAAAGATGGCGGACGATTATCGCGAGCGTGCAAGGCCATTGGCGGGCTTGGCAGCGCATGTTGTACCGTTTGAAGGTGATCCGGCAGGCAGTCCCGAAGACCGACAAATCTTCCAGACCTCACGTCTGAATTTTCTGGCGTTGATGTTTTGCCTCATGGTCGGTACAGCGGGGCTTCCCCACCT
>CAIQEX010000100.1 GCA_903870955.1 uncultured beta proteobacterium | reverse complement strand
GGGCTTTGGTCGCGACTGGAGCAGTGGGTTGCGGTGTCGGAACGTTCACTGCGGCGGCAGCGGGTGTCGGTGGCGCCGGTTTAGTCGCCACGGCCAGCGGTGGCGTCACGGGTGCGGCGGCAATCACGGGCGGTTTAGGCAGTGGTGTGACTGCTGTGGTGACCGGTGCGGCGGCTTGGGTTGCAGGCGGCGTGACATGGGAAACCTTGCTGCTTCCGTTTCCGAATATCTCGCGTATCAAGGCCAGTTTGGTGGGAACCGCCGCATTGCTGGTGTCTAGCTGCAGCGCTTTGTTATAGGCTTGACTGGCCAACTTGGCGTAGATGTCCCCCAGATTCTCATGCGCCGTGGCGTAGCTCGGATTGGTGCGTATGGCCATTTCAAGCGCCGAACGGGCCTTGTCAAACTGGCTTTGGCCTGCATAAAGGACGGCGAGATTGTTGTAAGGCTCGGGCAGTTCCGGATAGTCTTCGGTCAAACGGGTAAACGTGGTAATCGCTTCATTCGTCTTGCCGCTATCGCGTTGGATAACTCCCTTGATAAACCGCATTTGCGGATCTTTGGGTTGTGACGCCAGGTACTGGTCGGCGCGGGTGAGCGCCTCTGGCAACTTGCCGGCACGCACCAGTTGACTGACGTCGCTGTACTCGTCCGCCTGTGCCGAAGCACAGGCAAAGCCCACCAGCAAAGCCAGCAGGCGGATTTTCGAAAATACCGGGGAACGAGTGTGTTTCATACAGCCTCAAATGCGTGTGCGCCGGGTGGACCGTTTGTCCGGGCCTTTTCGGTGGCGCTTTATACTGGCAGGAATTGTATCTGAGCACTTCCTGGCATGTGCACTCATACAAACAAGGCCTTTTCCCCATGATTGACGAAGAACCCCGGTCACCTATGCTTAAAGCGCAGGTATGCCTTTCCCGATTTCTATGAGTTTGCGAATTCACAACACGTTGAGCCGAACACTGGAGCACTTTGCTCCGACAGAACCTGGTCATGTCCGCATGTACGTTTGTGGCATGACGATTTATGACCTGTGCCACATCGGCCATGCCCGCATGATGATGGCCTTTGACGTGGTGCAACGCTGGTTGAAAAGCAGTGGCTATCGCGTGACATACGTGCGCAACATCACCGACATTGACGACAAAATTATTCAGCGCGCGCTGGATCGTGGCATCACGATTCGCGCCCTGACTGAAGAAATGGTCATTGCCATGCACCAGGATATCGACGCACTGGGGATCGAACGCCCAACCCTCGAGCCGCGCGCCACAGAATATGTGCCGCAGATGCTGGATTTGATCGGTAAATTGCAAACCAAAGGGTTGGCCTACCAAGCCAGTTCCGGCGACGTGAACTATTCGGTGCGCAAGTTTCCCGGATACGGCAAGCTTTCAGGCAAATCCTTGGACGAGTTGCGCGCTGGCGAACGTGTCGCGGTGCAAGACGGCAAAGACGACCCGCTGGATTTTGTGCTCTGGAAAGCGGCCAAAGTGACTGAACCTGCAGATGCCAAATGGGATGCGGCCGCTCTGGGCCATCCCTTTGGCGTGGGTCGGCCGGGCTGGCACATTGAGTGCTCGGCCATGAGTTGCGCCACGCTGGGCGAAAGTTTTGATATCCATGGCGGCGGCGCCGACCTGCAGTTCCCGCACCACGAGAACGAAATCGCGCAAAGTG
>CAIQEX010000099.1 GCA_903870955.1 uncultured beta proteobacterium | reverse complement strand
TACTTCCAAGTCGGCAGGCTTTTCACCGATGCCGCTGCCTCACTCTTTGACAAGCTCTTCCGGACTTGCAGAATCGCCGTGATGCGCTGCACAGATGTCATGCAGGCAGCCCCGAATCCAACGATGGGCGGCATCCCCATCCATACGGGGGTGCCAGAGCATGGAAATCGTGATTTCCTGGGTGTTTACCGGCAGCGGGAAGCTGTACATACCAACTCGCAGATTCCGGGTGTGTCGCCCCGGAACACTGGCGATCATGTCGGATGCCCTGGCCAGGCTGAGCGCGGTAGAAAAACCAGCAACCACCGTGACGATCTTTCTAGTCAACCTCAATTCGTTCAAGGATTCATCGATGGGGCCTTTGTCCAGCCCTAGTCGCGAGACCGAAATGTGCTGACCATCTGCATAGCGCGCGGGCGTAATGGCGCCTTGACTTAGCGGGTGCCCGGCTCGAACGACACCGATACTGCGGTCTCTAAACAAGGCCTGAACACGCAACTCAGGAGCGGTGTTCTTTTCAATAATTCCGGTTTCCAGATCTATGAGTCCGTCGCGAAGTGGTGCGCTGTCCTTGTTAGGTTTTTGCACGAAAAATAGTCGCACGCCAGGCGCCTTCTCGGCCACGCGCGCGATCAATTCTGGCCCAAAATTCTCCACAAACCCTTCGCTGGTCCGCAGCGTAAACGTCCGGACCAAGTCTTTGAAGTTGAGTTGCTCCTCGGGACGCAAAACCTCGGTTGCCTCCTGCACGATACGTCCAACGTGATCACGTAGTTTGAGGGCGCGGGGCGTTGGAACAAGCCCGCGTCCGGCACGCACCAACAAGGGGTCACCTGTTGCGTCACGTAATCGCGCCAGCGAACGACTCATCGCCGAGGGGCTCAAATGCAACCTTTTGGCCGCGCGCGACACATTGCCTTCTGCCAGCAGCACATCGAGGGTAATGAGCAAATTCAGATCGGGGAGTGACATGTTTGCACCATAGCACTGTCGTGCTGATATGGCGTCAGGTGCACTACCTAAGTGCAAACAAAGCGCCTTCCGCCTTGCCATAGGTATCCCTACGATCCTGATATCACATTTCAGGAGCGGCATTATGCAATCTACATCGCAGGCAACAACAGCAGCAAACATTCAATCAAGCGGTATCCAACAGAAGCAAGCCGCCCTCAGTGCAAGCGGCTCTGCTTCCCGCACCATGGAACGCGAGGACTGGAACCAACGCTACGCCGCAGAGGAACTCATCTGGACTGCCAAGGCAAATCGCTTTCTGATGGAAGAGACCGCGCATCTCACGCCCGGCAGTGCCCTGGATATGGCCACAGGCGAAGGACGCAATGCCGTATGGCTGGCGGAGCAGGGCTGGCTTGTGCGTGCGGTCGACTTTTCGGACGTGGCCATTGCGAAGGCGCGGCGCCTGGCCCTGGCGCGCAAGGTGCACGAGGCCATCGAATTCCGCGAAGCCGACCTGCGCACATACGACTTGGATTTCCACCGCTTTGATCTGGTCGCCCTGATTTACCTACAGATTCCACAGGCTGAGTTGTTGCCGATTTTGTTGCGGGCCGCAAGAGCCGTGGCGCCAGGTGGTACGTTCTTGTTGGTCGGCCATGACTCCGAGAACCTGTTGCACGGTTATGGCGGTCCGCAGCGGGCCGACATGCTGTACACGGCAGAACAGGTGGTCGCTGCTCTGGGTAATGAACTCATGATTGAAAAGGCAGGTCGCGTCGAGCGGCCGGTAGAAACACCCGATGGCATCCGGGTCGCGCTGGATTGCCTAGTGCGCGGCAAGCGTCTGTAAGCCGCGCCATCTGTTCACCGTTGCTAACGGCCCCAAACCCCAAGGAGAATAATTTTGAAAACAAATAGTAATAGCAGCGTAGGCGCTGCATCCGTCAATGCACTGACCATGCCTTCATTTAGATGGGCCTTGATCAGCCTGTCCATGTCGATGTTGTTGTCATCGCTGGGCACCAGCATCGCCAATGTGGCCCTGCCAACCCTGGCCCTGGCCTTCAACGTGAGTTTTCAGGACGTCCAGTGGGTCGTCCTGGCTTATCTGCTGGCCATCACCACACTCATCGTTAGCGTCGGCAAATTAGGCGACACCTTCGGTCGCAGGCGTTTGCTGCTCACAGGCATCGCGTTATTCACCGTGGCATCCATTCTGTGCGGATCTGCCCCCTCGCTTGACTGGCTGATTGCAGCGCGTGCGCTGCAGGGACTGGGCGCGGCCATCATGATGGCACTCACCATGGCGATGGTGGGCGAGGCCGTACCCAAGGAGAAGACCGGTAGCGCGATGGGACTTCTGGGAACCATGTCGGCCATTGGCACTGCCCTTGGG
>CAIQEX010000098.1 GCA_903870955.1 uncultured beta proteobacterium | reverse complement strand
GTGGCACCCTTGGCATAGGGACAACCGCCCAGCCCCGCCACCGAGGACTGAAAGTTCCACACGCCCACCTGCAACGCAGCCAGCGTGTTGGCCAGGGCCATGCCATAGGTGTCGTGAAAATGGCCCGACACCTCGTTGATGTCGTAATGCCTGAGTGCAGCCTCCAGCGCGCGCTGCACCTTGACCGGCGTGCCCACGCCAATGGTGTCGGCGATGTCCACCCGCTGCACGCCGATTTCGCGCATCAGCCGCGCCACCAGCTCCACCCGCTCGGGTGCAATCTCACCTTCATAGGGGCAACCCACGGTGCAGGAGATGGCGCCACGCACCGCAATGCCTGAGGACAATGCGGCCTGCACCACCGGGCGGAAGCGGGCTATGCTTTCGGCAATGGAACAGTTGATGTTCTTCTGGCTGAAGGCCTCGCTGGCCGCACCAAACACCACAATCTCATGCGGGCTGGTTTTGAGTGCCGCTTCATAACCCTGCAGGTTGGGCGTGAGCACCGAGTAGCGCACGCCGGGTTTGCGGGCGATGCCCGCCATCACCTCGGTGTTGTCCGCCATCTGCGGCACCCATTTGGGTGACACAAAGCTGGTGACCTCGATCTCGGTCAGGCCAGCCTCTTGCAGGCGCTGCACCAGCGCAATTTTGGTGGCCGCATCAATCGGCTGCTTTTCGTTTTGCAGACCGTCGCGCGGGCCTACATCGATGAGTTGGACGCGGGGGGGGAGATTGGCTGTATTCATCGCAAATTGACCTTGTGATTGGAGCGCGGGAATTAGTTTTTCTTGGCTTTAGCCAGCAGATCAGGGAACTGTGCACTTAGGAATTTGCCGGTATGCGCCAACAGCATTTGGGCTTGCTGGAGGCATTCAACCACCACACCGTCGCTCACCGGGTAGCCTTCATAGTCGGCCAGGTTGCGCTCTGCGGCAGCCAACAGGCGCTGCACGCCCTGGGGCCTTGCGCTAAACGCCAGCAGCCGTTGGATGGCCAGCAAGTTGGCTAAGGTCATGTTGGGTTCCGGTTAAGAAGATGGTGGGCTTGGCAAGCAAGTCCATGACGAATGCGTCGTGTTCGGCCACGCGGCGCTGGAACTCTTGCGCGCTATACACCACGGGGTTGATTTCACGCGCCAGCTCTGCCTGCACCGGGTGGGTGGCACGCACCACTTCGGCGAAACCAGCCGCTCCGATGACCAGCAGGTCTACGTCGCTGTGGGCAGTTTCGGTGCCGCTGGCCACAGAGCCAAAAATCAGTGCCAGTGTGGGCTCCAACGGCGCCAGGGCGTTGGCCAGCAGTTCCGCCGCGCCCGTGGTTTTGCGCAGCAAGCCCGCCAATTCAGGGAAGACGGGGCATTGTGGGTTGGCCCGGTAGCGCACCTGGTTGCCCTGCGCTTTGCGTAACAACAAACCTGCTGCGGCGAGGCGACTAAGTTCTTTGTGCAGCGTGCCGGGCGCAGTGCCGGTTTGCCGCGCCAGCTCGCGCACGTGGTAGTCCATATCCGGATGCAGCAGAAGCTGGGCCAGAACCTTTTTGCGGTAAGTACCAAAGAGGATGTCTGCGAGCATATGTAGCCTTAATTGCTTCTATTGTAGTACTTAAGGCTACATTACATAATCTGTTGGCGCGTGACGTAGTCTTTGACGACTTCAGAAATGCGGTTGTTGTGACGGATCAATAACCACGTTGCCTGTCCACCAACCCGACCACGGGCTGGCCGCTTTGCAGGGCGGCGATCTTGGTGGCAATCTGCACAATGGAGTCGGCACGAATGGTTAGCGCGGCGGTATGCGGGGTGATGTGAATTTTCGGCTGCGCCCAGAACGGGTGTCCTGCAGGCAGGGGCTCGGTGCGGAAAACATCCAACGCAGCACCCGCCATATGGCCTTCGTCAATCAGTGCCAGCAGGTCTTCTTCCACCAGTTGCGAACCCCGCGCCACATTGATCAGGTAGCCACCGGACAGCAGGCGCGACAGGGTGTCGCGGTTGATCAGGTCGCGCGTTTCGGGCGTGGCGGGCAGCACCGAAACCAGCACTTTGCTGGCGGCCAGAAAGTCGTGAAAGCCTGCTGCCCCGTGGAAGCAGCGCACACCCGCAACCTCCTTGGCCGTGCGGCTCCAGCCGTTCACCGGGAAGTCAAACTGCGCCACGGCGTGCGCAACCCGCGCCCCCAACACGCCCAGGCCCATGATGCCGACCGGCATCTCGGCGCGTGGCAAGACCTCGCGCTGATTCCAGATTCCGTGTGCTTTGTCGAGGTCGTAGCCATCAAAAGACCGGTAATGGCGAATCAGTGCGTGGCAGACATATTCGGCCATCTGCACGCCCATGCCGGCGTCGTCGAGTCGCACCAGTTGCGTCGTG
>CAIQEX010000097.1 GCA_903870955.1 uncultured beta proteobacterium | reverse complement strand
TCTGCGCCGGATTTTCGAGGCCCAGTGGGGCGTGTCACCCCTGCAATACCTGCAAACGCGCCGCCTGCTCAGTGCCAAGCACCTGCTGACCGACACGCAGTTGCCCATCACCCAGGTTGCCGCCTTGAGTGGCTTTGCCAGCCTGCGCCGCTTCAACGCGGCCTTTGTGCAGCATTACCGCCTGCAGCCGCGCGCACTGCGGCAAGACAGCGCCAGTGAGGCCAATCAGCCGGTCAAACGGTCTGCGCACGGCATTCGCCTGAAGGCCAGCTACCGCCCGCCCTATGACGTGGCAGCCATGTTGTCCTTCTTGAACCAACGGGCCGTGCCGTTGGTTGAAGCGGTCGATCTACAACACCTGAGCTACCAGCGCACGCTGGCACTTCCCTGGAACGGTCAGACCTTGATCGGTTGGGTGCAGGCGCGCTTTGTACCCGACCAATGTGCGGTGGAATTTTTGATCAGCGAAAGCCTGACCCCGGCCCTGCCACGCCTGATGGCAGACTTGCGCCAGCTGCTGGACCTGGACGCCGACCCTGCGCCCATCGCCGCTTGCCTGGGCGAGCGCTTCGCCGGGCTGGAAGGTCTGCGCGTGCCCGGTACGCTGGATGGTTTTGAGTTGGCGGTGCGCGGCATTCTGGGGCAACAAATTACCGTGGCCGCCGCGCGCACCCTGGCCACGCGTTTGGTGCAGACGCTGGGTCAGCCCATCCCGACCCCTACGCCCCACCCCGCGTTGACGCATGTATTTCCAAGCGCCGCGCAACTGGCCCGCACGCCAGCCGACCGGCTCGGAGAACTGGGCATCGTCAAACAAAGACAAGCCGCCATCCTGGCCCTGGCACGGGCACTGGAGTCAGGCGACATCAGCCTGCGCCCCGGCGGCGATGTGGCCCAAACCACCGCTGCCCTGCAGGCACTGCCCGGCATTGGCCCCTGGACCGCCAACTACATCGCCATGCGGGCGTTGCGTTGGCCCGATGCGTTCCCGGCAGGTGATGTGGCGCTGCAGTCTGCTCTCGGCGTGCGCCAACATAAAACGCCGGCTGCAGAGGCGGAACGGCTTTCGCAAGCCTGGCGGCCGTGGCGCAGCTATGCCGTGCTGCGCGCATGGCACTCCCTTAACACTCCAAAGGTACAACCCCATGAACACCCGTGAAACAAAAGAAATTCTGGTGCGTTGCAGCTACGACAGCCCCCTCGGCCCGATGACCCTGGCTGCCAGTGAGAAGGCCTTGGTCGGCGTTTGGTTCGATGGGCAAAAACACATGCCCGATGCCCGTGGCTGGCCGGAGCAACCCGCGCATCCCGTGCTGCAACAGGCACGCAAGGAATTGACCCAGTACTTCGCCGGCGAACGCCAGCAATTTGACGTACCACTGGACACCGGCCGTGGCACGGATTTCCAGCAACAGGTTTGGCGCGCTTTGCTGGACATCCCAGCCGGCCAGACCATTTCCTACGGCACGCTGGGTGCGCGCATCGGTCGGGCGGCTGCCGTGCGGGCTGTCGGCGCGGCGGTGGGTCGCAACCCTTTGAGCATTGTGGTTCCCTGCCACCGGGTACTTGGAGCCAACGGGTCGCTGACGGGTTATGCCGGTGGGCTGGAGCGCAAGACGGCCCTGCTCCAATTGGAAAAACCCATGCAGAAGACAATCACGGCATGACACAAAATAAAAAACAAGCTTGGCTCGTTGATTTCGTACTGCTGGCAGCCATCTGGGGTGCCTCCTTCATGTTCATGCGCACTGCCGCCCAAGAGATGGGCCCGCTGGCGGCAGCGGGTTTGCGGGTCACCGTTGCCGCACTGTTCCTGCTGCCCATTCTTCTGTTCAAAGGCTTGGGTGGCGCGCTACGCAAGCACTGGAAAATCACCCTGTCGGTGGGCGTTTTGAACTCGGCCCTGCCCTTTGTCTGCTTTACCTATGCGCTGCTCTCCATCACCACCGGCCTGTCGGCCATCCTGAACGCCACGGTCCCGTTGTTTGGCGCGGTGATCGCCTGGCTTTGGCTCAAGGACCGGCCCAGTGGCTCGCGCATGCTGGGTCTGGCTGTGGGCTTTATCGGCGTGACCATGCTGGCCTGGGACAAGGCCAGTTTCAAACCCGATGCCAATGGCCTGTCCACCGGATGGGCCGTGCTGGCCTGCCTGTTGGCCTGCCTGTGCTACGGCACAGCCGCCAGTGTCGCCAAGCGCTACATGGCCGGGTTGCCCTCGCTGGTGTCGGCTACCGGCAGCCAGATCGGAGCCAGCATCGCGCTGATTCCGCTCACCGTGTTGTATTGGCCCAGCCATGCGCCGAGCCTGCAGGCTTGGGGAGCCGTACTGGTGCTTGGGGTGGTCTGCACCGGCCTGGCCTACATCCTGTACTTTCGCCTGATCGAGCGTGCGGGTCCGGCGCGTGCGCTGGCAGTGACGTTTGCGATTCCGGCCTTTGCGGTGTTTTATGGCGTGTTGCTGCTCGGTGAAAGCATCACGGCCTGGATGGTGATTTGTGCCTTGGTGATCATTGCCGGCACCACGTTGTCCACGGGATTGATAAAACTTGGTGCACCCACAAAGGCTTAACGGCTATTTGCAATCTAGCGACTTCCTCCGTGGCGTGCAATCTGAGGTGGAATGGATTGACGCACCTAGCATCCGTATGGTGCAAAAGAGGGTGCTCGCAAGAACTTGCTAGTGTCTCCAACGGCGGGCCGTTTTGTCGCCGGAGCCGTCATTGCCGCTACCTGTCTAGTTTGGAATTTCCCCGTTTCCTCAATCGAAATTAGGTTTGCG
>CAIQEX010000096.1 GCA_903870955.1 uncultured beta proteobacterium | reverse complement strand
TTTGTGGAGTTGCGCAGCCAGAGCGCCGATGCCCGCGCTGCCGCCGAGGTGTTGAGCATTGACTATGGACGTTCTCCGCCTGAAGTCAGCAAGGGCCAGGCGGTGTTGCTGGAGGACCTGAAGCTCAGCGGTTTGCGCGATGCCTCCGGTAAAGAGGAAGAGGGTCGCTCCTTCAACTGCCCCAATTGCGGTGCGTCGCTCAGCGCGCTTTTGGCCACCACCCAAAGCATGACCTGCAGTGCCTGCCACAGCATCATCGATTTATCGCAGGGCGTGGCAGGCGAGCTCAAGCACGCCGTGCAGGACGAACCGGTGCAGCCGCTGATTGCGCTGGGCAGCAGTGGCACGCTGCAAGGTGTGGAGTGGCAGGTGGTGGGCTACCAGCACCGCATGGGCCATGACCCGGCCGACCCGGATGAGCATTTCGGTTGGGACGAATATCTGTTGTTCAACAGCAAACGCGGCTTTACTTTTCTGGTCGATAGCACCGAGGGCTGGAGTGTGGTCAAGCCGGCCACCGGTGCACCGGTGGTCGGTAGCAACGGGCAAAGTGCCACGTATCTGGGCACACGCTACCAGCTCAAGGAAAGCTACCAGGCCGAAACCAACTATGTGCTGGGTGAGTTTTATTGGCAGGTGAGCCGCGGCCAGCGCACCAGCAACCGTGACTATGCCAATGGCAAAAGCCTGCTCTCCATGGAGCAATCCGTGCAGGAATTGACCTGGTCGGTAGGCGGCCAAATCGGCAGTGATGCCGTAGCCCAGGCTTTTAAGTTGCAGGACAAAAAGGAACTATTGCAGCGCGCCGATGTCAAACCCTTTGTCGCCAGCGGGGGCTTCTGGATGCGGCCTGACTTCTGGGTATTTGTGGTCATCGTGCTGGTTATGCTGTCGGTGACTACCTGTTCCAGCAACTGCGATCCTGCAGTGCAGGACTGCAATAGCTATGCTTCGAGCCGCACCTCAGGCGGATCCTTTGGCGGCTTTTCTACCGGCGGCGGGCACAAATAGTTAATAAATAGTTGGCCGTTTGTTGCGCGTGGCCTAACGCAAACCTGCTGCCTGGCTTAGCGGTTGGAAACCACCGTAGGGTAGCGCGGTACCGCTGTTGCGAGGTTGAACTTGGCCAGGTACTGCCGTATGCGCAGGGCGTCGCCTAAGCGGCTGGAGCCGCCGTTGGCGTTCAAAAGCACCAACGTCGCCTGCCGGCCCGCCTGCTTGATTCGCATGATCAGGCAATGGCCGGCCTCATTGGTGAAGCCGGTTTTGGACAACAGCACGTCCCAGCCACTGGCACCCACCAGGCGGTTGGTGTTGTGAAAGGTCCGGCTACGGCCATTCATGTTGATCTGGTCTTCCTTGTCGGTGGTGATGGCCACAATTTGTGGATATTTGGATGCCGCCAATGCCATCTTTGCCAGGTCAGACGCGGTTGAGGTGTTTTCGGGTGACAGGCCGGTGGGTTCCTTGATGACCGTATTGAGCATGCCCAATGTCCGGACCTTGTTGGCAATGGCCCGTATCAAGGCGGGCTCGCCACCTGGGTAGGTGCGCGCCAGCGCCGCGGCGGCGCGGTTGTCGGAGGACATCAGTGCCAGTTCCAGAATCTTCTTGCGCGGCAGGGTGGTGCCCACAGGAACGTGAGAGCGACTGTGCTTGAGCAGGTCCACGTCCTCACTTTCAATCGAGATCTGTTCTTCCATGTCGGGCTTGCTGTCCAGCACGGCCATGGCCGTCAGCAGTTTGGTCAGGGAGGCAATGGGCACGATGGTGTCGGCATTCTTTTCCACCACGACCTGGCCAGTTTCGTCGCTGATGACGATGGCATGCTCGGAGCGCAGCGGCAGCGCATGGCCAGTGGCTGCAGCGAGGCAGGTGGCGATGGTGCAGGCCTGAAGTAAACGTGAAAACATGGATGCAGAGCTTTTATATATATATGCGGCCAAAAAAGGCCGGGTGCGACCCGCGAGTCGCATCAGACGATCAATGGCGAAACCCGGATTTGAACACGACTCAGCATTCAGTTCACTGACTTATCGGGTTCCCATCAGGTTTTTCAGGCGATCCAGCAAGTCAAGGTCGATGGCCGGCTTGGCCGCACTGCCCTGGAATTCGTCAAACACCCAGTCTCCGCCTTGTTGCGAGACACCGGACGGCGGCGTCATTGCATAAGGGGGTTTTCCTTTCAGGGCCACAGCCATGTAGTCCATCCAGATCGGCAGCGCCAGGGTGGCACCAAACTCGCGTCCACCCAGGGATTGCGGCTCGTCATAGCCCATCCAGGCCACGCCGGTTACAGGGCCGGCAGAGCCTGCGAACCAGCCGTCCACCGCGTCGCTGCTGGTGCCGGTTTTGCCAGCCAGATCGGAGCGGCCTAGTTTCTGGGATGCCGCTGCGGTGCCGCTGACGGTGACCTCATGCAGCAAGCTGGTGGTGACGAAGGCGTTGCGCGCATCCAGCACCCGGTCGGCATCCTGCGCGACTGCGACCGGTTTGGCTTCAAACAACACCACGCCTCGGGTGTCCACGACCTTTTGAATCAAATAGGGGTTGATCTGATAGCCGCCATTGGCAAACACGGAATACGCGCCCGCCATTTGCAGCGGCGTGACCGAGCCCGTGCCCAAGGCCAGGGTGTAGTTGACCGGGTGCTTTGCGGGCTCAAAGCCAAAGCGCGGCAGAAAGTCGTGCGCGGTTTGCGGTGTGATGGCGCGCAGCAGGCGCACCGCGGCCACGTTTTTCGACTGGGCCAGTGCACGGCGCAAGGTGATGGCACCCTCGTACACATCGTCATCGTTCTGTGGCGACCAGGGTTGCCCACCCGTTTCCGCGCTGCTCAGGGTGAGCGGCGCATCATTGACCTCGGTGGCCGGTGAGTAGCCCTGCTCCAGCGCGGCGGAGTAGATAAAGGGCTTGATCGAAGAACCGGGCTGGCGCCAGGCCTGCGTCACATGGTTGAACTGGCTGGCACCAAAGTCAAAACCGCCGACCAGCGCGCGGTAGGCACCGGTCTGGTTGTTGAGCGAGACAAAGGCCGCGCCCACGTTGGGCAACTGCGCGATGGCCCAGCGGCCCTTGCCATCCTGCTGCACACGAATCACCGAGCCGGGTTTTAACTTGAGCGCCGCTGAAGCCTTGGGCGTCAGGGCGGCCGCAGCCCAGCGCAAGCCGTCCGCCGACAGCACCACTTCGTCGCCATTGGCCAGCAGGGCATGGACGGATTGTGGACTGACGGTGGTGGCCACGGCAGCCAGCATCTTGTCGCTGGCCGGGTGTTGTTGCAGCGTAGTCTCGATCAGCTTCAGGCGTTCGATGGGGTTGGCCGGTAGTTCCACAAAGGCTTCGG
>CAIQEX010000095.1 GCA_903870955.1 uncultured beta proteobacterium | reverse complement strand
TGTTTGACCACGTCACCCCCGAGATGCGCATCTACAAGGAAGAAATCTTCGGCCCGGTGCTGTCCTGCCTGCGCGTGAAAGACCTGGCTGAAGCCGTGGACCTGATCAACGCCCACGAGTTTGGCAATGGCGTCAGTTGCTTCACCCGCGACGGCAATGTGGCGCGCGAATTCAGCCGCCGCATCCAGGTCGGCATGGTCGGCATCAATGTGCCAATCCCCGTGCCCATGGCCTGGCACGGCTTTGGCGGCTGGAAGAAGAGCCTGTTTGGCGACATGCACGCCTATGGCGAAGAGGGCGTGCGTTTCTACACCAAGCAAAAGAGCATCATGCAGCGCTGGCCCGAGAGCATCGGCAAGGGCGCTGAGTTTGTGATGCCTACAGCGAAGTGACCGACAAGCAAGCCCAAACCCTGCCCGACTGGGACCTCTACCACGCCCTGCGTGAGCAGTGGACGCATGAGGACAACCTGGTCAACCACCGGTTGATGTGGTTGATCCTGTCGCAGGGTTTGTTGTTCACCGCCTATGGCACGCTGACCATCGACAAGCACCGCTGGCTGGTCTATGGCTTTCCGGTGTTTGGCATGGCGGTGGCGGCGGTGATTGGGGTCAGCATTTTTGCGGCCCTCGACGCCTCCCGCGCCATCGAAGCGGCGTATGAAAAAGCGGGGCTGGACCGGCTGTGCCACCTGACGCCCCAGAGCAGCACGGCGCACCGGGGCAACTGGGCAGCCAAGGCGCTGCCTTTTGTATTCGGCACGCTGTGGTTGCTGGCGGCGACCGGGTTCATTCAAGCCAACTAGGGGTTAGCCCGTATCCAGTTGGCACGAAAATTGTATACACTTTTTGTATACAATTTTCTGACACAAAGGGCTTTCCATGACCACCTCCACTTCCGTTCATCCCGTCGATGAGCGCCTGCCCACCGGCAAATTGGGCGTATTGGGCTTGCAGCATGTGCTGGTGATGTATGCCGGCGCGGTGGCGGTGCCCCTCATCGTGGGGCGCGCACTCAAGCTTTCGCCTGAGCAGGTCGCCATGCTGATTTCTGCGGACCTGTTTTGCTGTGGTCTGGTGACCCTGATTCAGTCGCTGGGCGCGACCCAATGGTTTGGCATTCAGTTGCCGGTGATGATGGGGGTGACCTTTGCCTCGGTGGCTCCGATGTTGGCGATTGCGGGGGCCACACCCGGGGTGGAAGGTGCGGGGTTGATCTTTGGCGCCATCATCGGCGCGGGGGTGATCTCGATACTGATTGCGCCGTTGGTCAGCCGGATGCTGCGCTTCTTTCCGCCGGTGGTCACCGGCACCATCATTGCGGTCATCGGTATCAGCCTGATGCGCGTGGGCATCAACTGGATCTTTGGCAACCCGTTTGGCCCCACTGCGCCGAGCATCGTGAACCCGGACCATGCCAAGTGGCTGGCCGATGTGGCCACAGCCGCCAGCGCAGCAGGCAGCGCCGTGCCGGCCATCCCCAAGGGTCTGGCGCTGGCCGCCAGCGTACCCAACCCCAAATATGCCGACCTCAGCGGTGTCGGCATTGCGGCGCTGGTGCTGGTCTCCATCCTGTTGATTGCCAAATATGGCAAAGGCTTCATCGCCAACATTTCGGTGCTGTTGGGCATTGTGGTGGGCGGGGCAGTCAGCGTGGCGATGGGATTTATGAACTTCGACAAGGTGGCCAAGGCCTCCTGGTTTGAGCTGGTGCTTCCCTTTGGTATTGCCGCGCCGGTGTTCGATCCGGTGTTGATTCTGACCATGACCCTGGTGATGATTGTGGTGATGATCGAATCCACCGGCATGTTCCTCGCCCTGGGTGAAATGACAGACCGAAAAGTCGATCAGGCAGCCCTGACACGTGGCCTGCGTACCGATGGCCTGGGCACGCTGATTGGCGGCATCTTCAACACCTTCCCCTACACCAGCTTCTCGCAAAACGTGGGACTGGTGGCGGTGACCGGCGTCAAGAGCCGCTTCGTCTGCGTCGCCGGTGGCGTGATTTTGATTGTTCTGGGTCTGCTGCCCAAGATGGCGGCGCTGGTGGAATCGCTGCCCACGGTGGTGCTGGGTGGCGCCGGACTGGTGATGTTTGGCATGGTGACGGCCACTGGCATCCGCATTCTGGCCGGGGTGGACTTCAAGAACAACCGCAACAACGCCTTTGTGGTGGCGGTGTCGATTGGCGTGGGCATGATCCCCTTGGTGGCACCCAACTTCAAGCAGTGGATGCCGCATGGGCTGCACCCGCTGATCGAGTCCGGCATTTTGCTGACCTCACTGGCCGCACTGCTGCTCAACCTGTATTTCAATGGCGCCCAGGGTGGTGCCGAAGAGGCTGTGGCGGCGGCCAAGCAGGCGGATAGTCACTAAGCCCGCACAATTTTCAAAAGCGCTGCAGGGTGGAAACCTTGCAGCGCTTTTTTTATTTCAGTCGAAGGACGGTGTGTCTGGTTTGGCGACCGGCTTGCCCGCCGTCACCCAGGCATCAAAACCACCGGCGATGTTCTGCACATTCAGGTAACCCATGTCCTGCAAGGCGGCACCGGCCAGAGCGGCGCGTCCACTGGTTTTGCAATACAACACGATTTTGATTTCGCGCGACTGCAGCGCGGGCATGCCGCTGAAGCGGAACTCCAGCATGCCACGCGAAATATGCACCGCGCCGGGTAGGTGACCCGCGGCGTATTCATCGGCCTCGCGCACATCCACCAGCACGCTGGCCTCGCGAATGGCCTGTTCAGCCTCGGCAACAGAGACTTCAGATACGCGGGCCTTGGCAGCGGCAACCAGATCGTGGGCGGTTTTCATGGCTTTTTCCTTAAGCAGTGACTGAAGCGGACATGGCATCAAAGGCGGCCAGCGCCTCGGCGGTGTACATCAGGGCCGGGCCGCCGCCCATGTAAACGCACACGGCCAACATTTCTTCCATCTCTTGCTTGGTGCAACCCAGTTTGATGAGTGCCTTGACGTGAAACCCAATGCAACCCGAGCAATGCTGGGTGATGCCGATGGCCAGCGCCATCAACTCTTTGTATTTGGCACTGACCGCACCATCGGCCATGGCGGCGCGCGCCAGTTGGCCGAAAGCCTGCATCGCGTCAGGCTGCGCCTTGCGCAATGGTGCCAGGTTGGCATTGATGTTCTGGATAAGGCCGGTGTGGTCAAAGGTGCTCATGGCAGTTCACAATCGAAAAGTGTCGAGACAATATTCGCATTATATACCCCATGGGGTATATTGCAAGTCCCCGCGATTGCGACTGAAAGACAGATATGGAACCTATGAACATTGGACAGGCAGCAAAGGCCAGCGGCGTGTCGGCGAAGATGATTCGCCACTACGAAAGCATTGGCTTGATTCCGGCTGCCACGCGTACCGACGCGGGTTACCGGCTGTATGGCGCGCGCGACATCCATACCCTGAACTTCGTGCGCCACGCCCGCGATTTGGGCTTTTCTCTGGCCCAAGTGGGTGAACTGGTGGGTCTTTGGCAAGACCGTGCGCGGCCTAGTCGCCAGGTCAAGGCTCTGGCCGAAGCGCATATCCAGGCACTGGAAAAAAAGGCCCAGGAGTTACTGGCGATGAAAGCCACTCTGGAGACGCTGGTGCATTGCTGTCACGGCGACGACCGGCCGGATTGCCCGATTCTGGAAACACTAGCGCGAAATATGACCGGTTTTGCCAATAATTAGCATCCGGGCGACATGCAATTACCAGCCTTCCGGTGCAGAATGTGACCAAAATCAATTTGTTTTATGAACGAACCCTCATTGCCACCCGTCATTGTCGGTCTTCAAGGCAGGAAGAAAAACCGGACCGAATCTAAGAAATTTCGGCTGGTTCGGTACTTTGCGCTGACCAGTTTGCTGGGCGTTTTGTTGGTTTTGGCACCGCTGCTGTACTTTTACCGGGATTTCGCCACCGAGGCGCTGGAACAGCACGAGACGGCTGACAACGTCGCTATCACCCGGATATTTGCCAGCACCTTGTGGCCCCAGCACGCGGCCTATGTCACGACGGCAGGCAAGCTCAGCAAAGAGGAACTCCGCACCAACCCCAAGGTGGCACAGATACGCGCCGATGTACTGCGTCAAATGAAGGGGCTCTCAGTCGTCAAGGTGAAGATCTACGACCTGCATGGCATGACGATTTTTTCCACCGAAGAAAATCAGATCGGTGAAGACAAGAGTGACGACGACGGCGTGCAGGACGCCATAGCCGGCAAAGTGGTGAGCGAGATTGCATTTGAAAACCACTTCGACTC
>CAIQEX010000094.1 GCA_903870955.1 uncultured beta proteobacterium | reverse complement strand
CCGACAGCGAGGCCGAGCAGTCGGTCAGCTGCTAGTTGTAAAGCTGGCATGGACGCCACTCAGCCGGACCTGCGCCACCGTCCGCACGAAGACATTCAGGCGCTGGTCACCGGCACCCTGTTCGTGGCTTTAGGTGTGGTGATGTTCGGCCGCACCGGCTTGCTGACCGGGGGCACCGCCGGCATTGCCTTCCTGATCCACTACGCCACGGGCTGGAACTTTGGCCTGGTGTTTTTCTGCATCAACCTGCCTTTTTATGGCCTGGCATACAAGCGCATGGGGCTGCAATTTACGTTGAAGACATTTGCCTCGGTGGCTTTGCTGGCCACCATTAGCAACCTGTTGCCGCAGCTGATTTCAATAGGCGTCATCAATCCGGTATTTGCTGCCGTGTCCGGCGGCCTGCTGATGGGCACAGGCATGCTGATTTTGTTCAGGCACCGCGCCAGCCTGGGTGGCTTCAACGTGCTGGTGCTGTATTTGCAGGAGCGCTATGGCTGGCGCGCAGGGCTGATTCAGATGGCCCTGGATTGCACGATCGTGGTTCTGGCTTTTGCACTTACCGATTGGTGGCATATCGCCCTTTCGGTGCTGGGTGCGGTGGTGCTCAACCAGACCCTGGCGATTAACCATCGCACGGGGCGTTATGTGGCTATTTAAGGTTGCAAGAGTGCGCCCTCAAACGCCATTGGCCTGCCTGCTTTTCCGCAGTTAAACGTACACCCGGCAGGCCCTGAGCGAATCGTCGTGTGCGGACAGCGCACGGGCGATGGCCTTGGCTATTTTCGCGCCACCATGGGAGGAAGGTTCAATCGGAGACAGCGCCGAATAGTCCTCCGCCTCGCGACAAATTATTCTGAGATCCAGCACCGGCAATGCATTCTCAATAGCCGCCCGCACGATGACATCGTTAAACAGGGTCAGCGCTGTTTGAAGGGCTGGCGTTAGCCCGGGCACACTATCGTAAACCGTGCACAGCATCAGTGGTTTATGAATATCCACCACCTGCTTCAGCATGTTGCGATAGTCCGCGTTGAATCTCGCCGCCATATCGGCCAATGTTTCAAGCGCTTTGTAAACAGTACGGGCAGGTGTCTGAAGCGTGTCCAACTGCCGCAGCGCGTCGTTGCCGCCCACACTCAAAACCAGATGGGACGCAGTTGATGGAACCCGTCGTATCTGTGCGGCGACATTGATCGTTGTATCACCGTCCACCGCGAGCAAGCTTGCACGATCTCCTGACGATAGTTCTGACTGCAGTTGATCGATGACCGACGGACCACCCTGGGTGTAAGTGACGTTGTCGAAAATGGAATCGCCCATTAGTACGATATGTTTCATCTTGCCCGCCCTTTCTTCTGCGACTATTCAGCAAGCCAAATTGTGATCTGAAAAACCAAACTGAATACATGCAATCAACTCGTTGGCGCGCGCATCCGCCGCCGTGAACGCCCCTGTATAACTAGCTGCGCTTCAGTGCATCGCGCCTGAAGTGGTTTACAGGGTTTCTGTTTGTCTCGATACTGGCTCCCCTATGGCACCCACAACAAGGAAGTCCAGCATGCCCACTGCATTAACGGGGAGCAATCCCGGCAACAGCTGGAGTGACAAGCGATGGCTGTGGCTTTTCAGTCCGGCCATACCCGTGGCATTTTCCGGATCGTTGCTTGCGTTTGCTCTGAGTGGGCAATGGGGGTGGCTCCTTTTCGCTCCGGTATTCATTCATCTGGTGATGCCGGTGCTTGATTTGGCTTTTGGCGAGGACTTCAGCAACCCGCCCGAATCTGCAGTGGCACAACTCGATCAGGATTTCTTCTACCGTGTGCTGGTCTGGGCTTATGTACCGTGCCAAATTGCAGGAACGGTGTTTGGCGCGTGGCTGGCGGCAACGCAGCCTCTGACTTGGTACGCCTTTGCAGCGCTGATCTTTTCAGTGGGCGCGTTCAATGGCATTGGCATTGCCACGGCCCATGAGTTGGGGCACAAGAAAGAAACTTTGGATCGCTGGCTGGCGAAAATCGCTTTGGCCCCCTCGATGTATGGGCATTTTTATGTTGAACACAATCGCGGCCACCACAGACGGGTTGCCACACCCGAAGATCCGGCAAGTGCACGCATGGGCGAGAGCTTCTGGGCGTTCCTGCCGCGCACGGTTTTGGGCAGCCTGCAGTCGGCCTGGGAGCTTGAGCGCGAGCGTCTGAGTCGGCAGGGCAAAGGCGTGTGGAGTGTCACCAACGACAACCTTCAGGCCTGGGCTTTGAGCATTCTTTTATTCGGCGCATTGATCGCCTGGTTGGGATGGCCGGTGCTGATTTTTTTGGTGCTGCAAGGCGTGTACGGTGCGTCCATGCTGGAGGTGGTGAACTACGTCGAGCACTATGGGCTTTTGCGCCAAAAGGACGCGTCCGGGCGCTATGTGCGCTGCGAGCCCGAGCACTCCTGGAATAGCAACCACATCGTCGGCAACATCGTGCTCTATCACCTGCAACGCCATTCCGACCACCACGCACATCCCGCGCGCCGCTACCAGGCGCTGCGCCACTTTGCCGAGGCACCGCAATTGCCAGCAGGTTATGCAACCATGATCACAGCAGCTTACTTTCCGCCCTTGTGGTTCGCATTGATGGACCATCGCGTGGCAAGGCACTACGACGGTGACATGCGCAAAGTCAACATGCAGCCTTCTGCAAGGTCAAAACTTTTAAAGCGCTGGCAAAAAGAAGAACCGATACAAAACGCCAAAGCCGAATGAACGACGCGTCGACAAGCCCTGGTCAAATGGCACAGTGACCGTTTTCAATCCATCAAAGCTGCATACACCAGGGTACGGAATAACGGGCGGTAATGGTCGCGCTGGTTAGGCGCCTGGGTCAGCAAAATGGCAAACAGGTCATTGGCAGGATCGACAAAAAAGGTCGTGCCGCCAATGCCTCCCCAACCATACAAACCGGCCGCCCCCGGAAGTGGGTCGAGGCCTTCCTGCAGTTTCACCGAAAAGCCCAAACCAAATCCGACGCCGCGCGCCAGCATGTAACCCGAGCGCTGGGTGAAGTGCTGGGGCATGCCACCCAGATGGTCCGCAGTCATGTTGCGCACCGTGTTGGGCATCAAAATGCGCTGGCCCTGCAGTTCGCCGCCACCCATCAGACACTGCAGAAAACGTGCGTAATCGCCGACCGTAGACACCAAACCGGCACCACCTGACTCCATCGGGTAGGGCTTGCGGATATCGATAAGTTCCACCGGCGCACCGGTATCCGGGCAGCTCAAAAAGGGTTCGGCAATACGCTGATGCTGTTCCGGTTTGACATCAAAATGCGTGTCCACCATGCCCAGCGGCTCCAGAATGTTTTCACGCAGAAATGCACCCAAAGTCTGCCCACTGACAACTTCGATCAAACTGCCCAGCAAGTCGGTCGCGCGGCTGTATTCGTAGGTGGTTCCGGGCTCAAACATCAGCGGCAAGCCTGCAAGAACGCGGGAAAATTCCCGATTGGTCTTCTTGCGCGTCCAAAGGTCAGCCTCGGCATACAGCCGCTGGATTGGCTCGGTGCCCAGGATTTCATAGGTCAGGCCCGCCGTATGGCGCAACAAATCCTGCACCGTTGGCGGCTGGAGTGGCTTGTCGAGGCGCGCATGCCCGCGAATACTGGATACCACCTGAACCTCGGCGAACTCCGGTAGGTACTTGGCCACAGGGTCGCCGAGCAAGACCAGACCGCGTTCGACCAGCATCATCACGGCTACCGAGACAATCGGCTTGGTCATGGAATAGATGCGAAACAGCGAGTCCAGTGCCATCGGTTGACCGGTTTCTGGGTCCTGTACCCCGATGGCGCTATGCAGTACCGTTTTACCTCGCCGCACCACCATCGCCACTGCGCCTGGCAGGTGGCGGCGCTCCGTTGCCGCCTCAAACACCGTCTGGATATGGCGGATACGCTGCGGACTAAAGCCCAATTCAGCGGGATGACCGGGTTCAAAAGGGGTGTTCATGGCTGGGCGGGACCTCCGGTACATGTTGGCAAAACGCGTTTGCGGAGTGTAGAGCGCGATCTGCCCCGCAACGGTTGGCATGCTTCCTGCTGCGTTTTTGGCGTAAAAACCGAAATCAGATTAGCTCATAACATTTTTGCATGGCGTGCGAGTGTAAACACTGAGGTTTAGGGCCTTAACATGCCGCTACATTCACTGCTTTGGTGCCATCGGGGCACCGCAATGGAATCCCTTCTTTAACTGGAGTATCTGTACATGACGATGAAATCCCTAAAAACCGTAGCATCCGCCGCACTGGCCTTGTCGGCGCTGGCTGCCAGCCCCGCTTTTGCCGGCAAGACGCTGGACACCATAAAGTCCCGCGGTCAAGTGATTTGCGGCGTGCACACTGGCCTGGCCGGTTTCAGCGCAGCTGACTCCAGCGGCAAATGGACCGGCATTGACGTGGACGTCTGCCGCGCCGTGGCAGCCGCCACCCTGGGCGATTCCGAAAAAGTGAAATATGTGCCCCTGTCGGCACAAGCCCGTTTTACCGCGCTGCAGTCTGGCGAAGTGGATGTGCTGTCTCGCAACACGACGTTCACCCTGACGCGTGACGCGTCCCTGGGACTGAGCCAAACCGCCGTGGTCTATTACGACGGTCAAGGTTTCATGGTGCCCGTCAAAAACAAGATCAAGAGCGCCAAGCAGCTCAAAGGCCAGACCGTCTGCGTGCAGTCCGGCACCACCACCGAAAAGAATCTGACCGACTTCTCCAAAGCCAATGGTTTGAACATCAAGCCCGTGGTGTTTGAAAAGCTCGAAGCTGTGGAAGGTGCTTACTTCTCCGGTCGTTGCGTGTCTTACACCACCGATGCTTCCGGCCTGGCTTCCGTGCGTAACAAGTCGGCCAAGAACCCGGCCGACCACATCATCCTGCCCGAACTGATCTCCAAAGAACCCCTCGGCCCGCTGGTGCGCCGTGGCGATGACGAATGGGCAGCCATCGTCAAGTGGACCATCTTCGGCCTGCTCGAAGCAGAAGAAAATGGCGTCACAGCAGCCAATGTGGACGACCTCAAGGTCAACACCAAGGACCCCGCTATTGGCCGCCTGTTGGGCACTACCGAAGACACCGGCAAATTGCTCGGCTTGGATAAGGAGTGGCTGGCCCGCGCCGTCAAGGCAACTGGCAACTACGGCGAAATCTTTGAGCGCAATGTGGGCCCGAAGTCGGACCTGCAACTGCCGCGCGGCCTGAACAACCTGTGGAACAAGGGCGGCATTCAGTACGCACCTCCCATCCGCTAAGACCTGATTCGCCGGGTCAACCGGCGCTCCAAGGGGTGGGCACACGCCGTGCGCTACCCCTTTTTTCATGGCGAGACCCATCCACATTACCCAGAGGGATTGCATGTCCGACACCCCACCCAAAAAGAATTGGTCCTGGCGCAGCCAGGCCTTTCGCGGCCTGGTCTATCAGGTCCTTGCCGTCACCCTCATCGTGCTTTGCGTTGGCTATCTGGCGCACAACACACAAACCAATATGCGCGAGCGCGGCATCCAGAGCGGCTTTGACTTTCTCAATAGCTCAGCCGGATTTGACATTGGCGAGAGCCTGTTTGCCTTTGATTCCGGCGAGAACTACTGGCACGCCTACCTGATCGGCTTTACCAACACGTTGCGCGTGGCCATCACCGGCCTGATCCTGACCACGATTCTGGGCACCCTGATTGGCGTCGGCCGCTTCTCGCGCAACGCGCTGGTGCGTGGCCTGTGCGTTTGCTACGTGGAATTGTTTCGCAACATCCCCGTCTTGCTGCAATTGCTGATGTGGTACCTGATGTTCACCGAGGTGTTGCCGGATTCGGCAAACCCAATCGTTCTGGGCCCGCTGTTCCTGAGCAAGGGCGGCCTTAACTTCCCCATCCCCGTTTG
>CAIQEX010000093.1 GCA_903870955.1 uncultured beta proteobacterium | reverse complement strand
GCGGAATTGCAGTTGGGGTTAACCGGCTTACTGGACCGATTGCGCAATGGGCATTGATCGGAGCAAAGAAGCTTTGCAGACCGCCCTGGCACCCCATGGCCTGAGCCTGCGAGGTGGCTTTGTCCCCACCGCCGCAGACGGTTTGGCGGCTTTGCCCGAGGGTCGCCCGGTGGTGGTCGTCTGGATGGTGGGCGTGATCGGCTCGGGGTTTTGGCCGCACTTCAAGGCTTCCTCTTTTTTCAATGACGGTCTGCCCGACCCTTTGGACCGCTGGAGCCGCGCCATTGGCGAGGAGCTTGCAGAGCGTTTTGGTGGCCGCGCCCTGTTTCCTTTTGACGGCCCGCCGTATCACCCGTTTCAGCGCTGGGCCGACCGTGCAGAGGCCACACAGCCGAGCCGCATGATGCTGCGCATGCACCCGGAGCACGGCCTTTGGCATGCCTACCGCTTTGCGCTGGCCCTGGCCGATGGGCAACCGAACCCTGCAGTTCCAAGTCCCTCCACTGATCATTGCGCTCGTTGCAGTGACCAGCCGTGCCTGCGGGCTTGCCCGGTCGGCGCCTACACCGGCAAAGCCTTCTTGCTGGAGACCTGCGCCCGCCATTTGCATTCGGATGCCGGCACAGAGTGCATGCAAAGCGGCTGTCTGGCACGTCAGGCTTGCCCTGTGGCGCCCGGCAAACGTTACTCACAGGAACATGCCGCGTTTCACATGCGGGCTTTCGTGCGAAGCCATTGATGTGCAGCCAAAGGACAAACCTTCGCTGAGACAAATCAGCGTGCCCGGTGTTGTCTAATAGGTCATTCGGCGTCGAATTCCAAGCGCTCCAAGGGACCGTGTCGTGAAACATCCAAAAATTCTGATTGGCAGCTTCTGTGTGCTGGCAAACATGGCGTTTGCGGGCGTGCTGTCGACTCCACCCGGCAGTACAACCCGCGCCGCAACATCCGAGTCGGACTATTTGTCGGACGTGCCGACGGTGATTTCGGTCTCGCGCCTGACCCAGACGCTGGACGACACGCCGGGCGCGCTGACCATTCTGGACCGCGACTTTATCCGCATGACAGGCGCGCGCAACGTGGTCGACGTGTTGCGCTTTGTGCCCGGCTTTCAGACCACCTCCTCCTTCGAGACCGATGCGCCCATAGCCACCTACCACGGCCGCAGCAACGACTGGGCTAACCGCATCCAGGTGCTGGTGGACGGCCGCTCGGTCTACTCCGGCTTGCTGCAAGGCTCGGCCGGTATTGGTTGGCAAACCCTGGCGCTGGACGATATTGAGCGCATTGAAATCCTGCGCGGCTCCAACTCCGCCACCTACGGCGCACGGGCCTTTTTGGGCGTGGTCAATATTGTCTCGCGCGATGTGCGGGAAACCACCGGAACGGCGGTGGGCCTCACCCGGGGTGAAAACGCCGCAGCCGATGCGGGCATGCGCGTGGGCTGGACCGTGGGTGACGCCAGCTTTCGCATCAGTGCCGACAGCGTCAGCGATGACGGGCTGCAAGGCGCCTTTGGAAAAAACCACACCGAGCGCCTGAACTTCTCCTCCCATTGGGACCTGGAACATGGAGCCGATCTGGCTCTGCGCGCGGGTGGTGTGGGCATCTATGCCGGGCGCGGCAGTTTGGAGGCAGGCCAGTTTGGCAACCCGGCACGCATGCGCTTTCAGGGCTCAAAATTTATCCAGGCGGACTGGAGCGCACCCTGGGGTGAATCACAAGATCTGTCGCTCAGCGCGTCCCACACGGAAAACTCTGAACGAGACAGCTTTACCTATCTGGATCACCTTGTCCTACCCGGCATACCCGTGGACTTCTATGGAGCAACCATAGACTTTGGTGGCAACGAGACGGTGGACACCTTGACCGCACAGCACACCATCCGCTTCAGCCCGTCGTTGCGCGGCGTCTGGGGCGCAGAGTTGCGGCAGGAACGCATTGACTCGCGCGCCCAATTTGACCAACTCGCAGGCGTGTCCACGCATTTTTTCCGCCTGTTTGGCAGCGCCGAATGGCGCCTCAACGACACCTTGTTGTTGAACGCGGGTGCTTTGGCTGAGCGCAGCAATATTGCCGGTGACTCGCTTTCCCCGCGTCTGATGTTGAATTGGCGGGTTGCCCCCGGCCACACCCTGCGCGCGGGGGCATCCACCGCCTTTCGCCCACCCAGCGCCTTCGAAAAATACGGGCAGGTGCAGTACTACGACGCAAGCGGGCAGTACGCGACCGGCTATTTCACCTACAACAACGGCACCCTGGCTTCGGAAAAACTATTTTCACGGGAACTGGGCTACCACCTGGCACCCCGGGAATCAGAGGTCAGTGCCGATGTCCGCGTCTTCAGTGAGCACATTAGCGATGGCGTTGGTGCCACCAACGGCACCGTGATTCCCGGGCTGCAGCCCAGCACCACGCTCAATGGCGAGGATTACCGTATCGATGGTGTTGAACTGCAGGGTCAATGGAACCTGTCCCCTGCGACCCAACTGATGCTGGCGCAAAACTGGACCACGATTGCGATCAATGCTTCACCCAGTGGAGGCTCCACGTGGTTTCGAACAGAGCATGGTGCGCCGCGTTATGCCGCCAGCCTGTCGCTGATGCACACCTTTGCACAGGGCCTGCATCTGTCGCTCATGCACCAGGTGGTTGACGACGTGGCGTTGCTGTCCATCTCCAACAGTCCGTGGCTGTTTTCGATGCAGCGCACGGATGTGCGTCTGGCACAGGACTTTCGCATTGCCGGCAAGAAGGCAGAACTGTCTTTTGTACTGCAAAACCTGGGTGAGCCTTTTCAGGACGGCGACTGGAAGTTCCGCTTCAATCGCCGGGCCCTGATTTCACTCAAGTTTGAAAACTAAAGCCATGCGAAAACTCAGTTGGCGATGGTGGATTCGCTGGGCACTGCTGGCATGTTTGGCGTGTCCCATACGTCCGGCCCTGGCGCACGTAATCCATGTGATCAGCAGTGACAATAGCGCCGCGTTTCAGGAGGCCTCTGACTGTCTGGTGCAGGAACTGGTTCGCAATGGAGTGGCACGCCGGGACATCGGCTTGTGGAGTGTGGCCGAGTTCCAGGACCAGGCAGCCGATGCGGCAGACACACGGTTGATCGTCAGTCTGGGCACGGAGGCCTTTCGACAGGTGAGCGCGCGCAACACCCGAGCCGCCGTGCTGGCGGCACTGATTCCACGCCTCAGTTTCGAGCGCGTACTGCAAGAAGGCAACAAAAAGGCTGGCACCAATGTCAGCGCCCTCTTTCTGGACCAGCCTTTCGGTCGTCAACTGGATCTGTTGCGCTTGGCACTGCCCGCCACCCGCCACGTGGGCGTGTTGTGGGGACCGGAATCGATCGGCCAACAAGCCATGTTGAACATGGCGCTACAAGCGCGTGGCATGGAGTCCTCCGAGGGACTTTATTCAGAAGGCAGGCCACTGATAGATGCCTTGCGTGCAGCCCTTCAAGGTGCTGATGTGCTTCTGTCCGTTGCCGACAACACGGCCTATAACAGCAGCACGGTGGCCAATATTCTGCTCACCAGTTACCGCGCAAAGACGCCGGTGATCGCCTTCTCGCCGGCCTACGTCAAGGCCGGCGCCCTGCTCTCGGTGTACAGCACCGCGACCCAGGCAGGCCATCAGGTGGCCACCATGACAGCGCATTTTTTACAGACTGGAAGTCTGCCTGCCAACCAGTATCCGAGCGACTTCACGGTCACCACCAACGAATATGTGGCGCGCTCACTGGGCCTGAACCTGGAGGCAAAAGTGCTGTCTGAGCGGCTGCGTAAACTGGAACACCCGGAGAAGAAGCCATGATGGGCCGCAAAATCCGCACGCGCATGGCGTTGGCTGCGACCCTGCCGGTGTCACTGGTGGTGTTGGCCATTGTCAGCATCTTTTGGCAAGGTCGCGTCCAGGACCTGGAAGCCTCCTACCAGCAGCGGGTCAATCTGCTGGCACACGAAGTCGCACTGTTTAGCACCTATGGTTTGTTTTCCGGCAACACCGACAATCTGCAAAGCGTGGTGAAGGAAATTCAACGCGAGCCGGGTGTCAAATCGGTGCTGGTCTTCAACAGCGACGGCAATGTTGTGGCCCGCAGTGGCGAGGCCACGCTGCACGCTTTCCGTGAACTGCAAAGCTCTGACTATGTGGCGCGACAACGCCAGCGTCTGATTGATGTCCAGACGGCCCAGATTCTTCCATTTGCCGTGCCGATTGATGACATGTTTTCGCAGGGTGGACCCAATCAGGTCACAACCCTGGGTAACGCCTTGGTCGAAGTCTCGCGTGAAGAACTTGAGCGCTTGAAGCGCGAGGCCTTGCTCACGGCCATCTGGATTGGACTTGTCGGCATGCTTCTGGGGGGACTGCTGGCCTATCGCCTGGGCAACTGGGTCGTTGGCCCGATCGTGCGCATTTCCAACATGGTGAAACGCGTCGGCGAGGGCAACTTCGCTATTTGGGATGAGGTGAAAGACGATGACCCGCTGCGGGAGTTGCAAGTCTCGCTGAACCAGATGGCAAAGCGACTGTCTTGGGGGCGCGACGAGTTGGAGCGTCAGGTGGAAACGGTAACCCAGGCCTTGCGCCTCAAGAAAGAACAGGCCGAGAGCGCCACGCTGGCCAAATCGCGTTTTCTGGCGGCGGCAAGTCACGATCTTCGCCAACCTTCGCACGCACTGGGGATGTTTGTCGCGCGCCTGGGGCAGTTGCCCATGGATGCGCAAATGCGGGAGTTGGTGGACAACTTGGAAATTTCCGTACAGGCTATGCAGGACTTGTTAGACGGCCTGTTGGACCTTTCCCGCCTGGACTCTGGCAACATTCAGGTGCGCATCAGCAGCGTGGACCTGAATGAACTGCTGTCCTCCGTGCGCAGTTCGCTCTCCAGCATGGCCGAAGCCAAAGGCCTGCGCCTGCGCATACGACCCACGCGCCAGTGGGCCTTCAGCGATGCGGCGCTACTGCAACGCATGCTGGTCAACCTGGTGATCAACGCCATCCGCTACACCGAGCAGGGCACCGTGCTGGTGGCGTGTCGCCCCGATGCGCAAGGACGCGGCGTGCGCATTGAAGTCTGGGACAGCGGCATCGGCATCCCGGCAGAACACCACGAAGACATCTTCAAGGAGTTTTACCAGCTGTCCAACCGCAGCGGGGACCGCAACTTTGGCATGGGCCTGGGCCTGAACATTGTTCAACGCAGTGCGGCGCTGCTCGGGCACCGCATTGCCCTGCGCTCCCAGGTTGGCTGCGGCACCCGGTTTGCACTGATGATGGAAAGCGCGCCCCGTTTACTGCCCATGGCACAGGGTTCAGAGCAAGCACCGACGGCGCAGTTGGGTGACATCGGCGGCATGCAGGTGCTGTTGATCGAGGACAACGACAACGCCCGCGAGGCCGTCAAAGGGCTTCTGGAGTCCTGGGGTTGCAGCGTGCAGGTCGCCTCGTCACTGGCTGAAGCGCGGACGCATCTTTCGAATGCCGCCATTCCAGACGTCATCCTGAGCGATTTCCACCTGGGCAGCACCGAAAACGGCATTCAGTGCATCCAGGCCTTGCGCGAGATGGCGGGTCAGCCGATTCCGGCCTGCCTGATCAGCGGCGATACGCATGACGACTTTTTGACATCCGTGGTGGCGGCGGATTTGCCTTTGCTCCATAAGCCGGTACGTCCCGCCAAGTTGCGCAACATGCTGCGACGACTAAAAGTCTAGCTTAGCCCCCACGCTGGCAAAAAGACTTCAGCCGCTTATGCGAAAACGATAGTCGCAATTACGGCTCCAGACCCTCAAATGGTGAATACACTTTCTCCCAATTACCATCTCTCCCCTTCCCCCTAGGAGCACGCGCAAAAATGGCCATATTTCCTGAACGAGCCAAAGTTGTCATCATTGGCCAAGGCGGCATTGTCGGCGCCTCTGTGGTGCATCACCTGATCGAACGCGGCTGGGACAATATTGTCGGCATCGACAAATCCGCCATCCCGACCGACGTGGGCTCGACGGCCCACGCGTCTGATTTCTGCTTCAACACGATGCACGATCAGATGACGATTTTCACCACCAAGTACAGCATCGACTTCTACGACAAGATGGGCCGCTATGAGCGCATCGGCGGCATCGAAGTGGCCCGCGTGGGCGATGACGAACGCATGGTCGAACTCCACCGCCGCGTTGCCTCGGGCAAGGCCTTTGGTAACCGGGTGCGAATGATCACGCCAGCTGAGGCCAAGGCCAAAATGCCGCTGATCGAAGAAAGCATGATCCAGGGCGCGCTGTGGGACCCGGATGCCGGCTTGGTCAAACCCCGTTCGCAAATGGTGGCGGGTGAACTGGTCGATGCCGCCGTGGCCTCGGGCAAATTGCAGTCGTTTGCCAACACGGCCTGCACCGGCCTGCGCATTGAAAACGGCCGCATTCAAGGCGTGGAAACCACCCGGGGATACATCGCCGCCGACTATGTCGTGGTCTGCGCCGGTCTGTGGGGTCGCCTGATTGCCAACATGGCCGGTGAAGACCTGCCGATCATGCCGGTGGACCACCCGCTGACCTTCTTCAAACCCTATCTGGAATTTGCCGGCACTGGCAAAGACATCGGCTACCCGCTGTTGCGTGACCAGGGCAACTCGGCATATCTGCGCGACACCGGGGATCCGAAAACGCCCGAAGGCGGTCAGATCGAATGGGGCTATTACGAGGAAAAAAATCCACGCATGTGCCACCCGCGCGACCTGCTCGAAAAAGAGCAGGCCCGCCTTTCACCTTCACAGCGCGACCTGGAACTGGAACAGATCATGGCACCGCTGGAGCGCGCCATGGAGCTGACGCCCATCCTGGCCGAACTGGGCTATGACGACAAATACTCTTTCAACGGCCTGTTGCAGGTGACCACCGATGGCAACCCGTCGATCGGCGAATCGTCCAAGGTGCGCGGCCTGTGGTACGCCGAAGCGGTGTGGGTGAAGGACGCCCCCGGCGTGGGCAAGATCGTGGCCGACTGGATGACCGACGGCCATACGCACATTGACCATGCGCGCATCGACGTGGCCCGCATCTACCCCTACCAGCAGGACGAGCAATACATCCACGACCGCTGCTACGAAGGCGCCTTCAAAATCTACAACCCGCCGGTGCACAACCGCGAGCCCTACAGCGCAGGGCGCGGCATTTTCAAGAGCCCGTTTTACGAGCGCGAAAAAGCCCTGGGTGCCTACTTCATGGAACTCTCGGGTTGGGAACGTGCCCATGGCTACGCCAGCAACGAACACCTGCTGGAGGTCTACGGCGACAAGGTTCCGGTGCGCGCCAATGAGTGGGACAACCGCCATTTCTGGCGCGTCTCCAACGCCGAGCATCTGAAGATGACGGAAGACGTGGGCATGATCAACGTCTCCCACTTTGCCGAGATCGACGTGGAAGGCCCGGATGCGGCCGACCTGCTGGAATACATTTGCGTCGCCAAGGTCGGTGGTGACACGCCCGTGGGCAAGGGCGTGTACACGCACTTCCTGGACGCCAAGGGCGGCGTGCGCGCCGACCTGACCGTGCTGCGTCTGGCACAGGACCACTACCGCGTGATTGACGGGGCCGACGCCGGCCACCGCGACCTGGTCTGGATCGAACGCATGGCGCAGGACCGGAGTGCCAACGTCAAGGTCACCGACACCACCACCACTTACGGCTGCCTGGGAGTGTGGGGGCCGAACGCCCGCGCCACCATCCAGAAGATTGCCGACGAGCCCGAGGCCTGGACGCATGAAAACTTCCCCTTCACGGCCTTCCGTAACCTGAAGATCAAGGGCGTTCCGGTGCTGGCCTTCCGCATCTCGTATGTGGGCGAGCAGGGCTGGGAACTGCACTTCAAATACGAAGACGGCCTGGCCCTGTGGGACGCGCTGCACGCAGAAGGCGTGACGCCCGTGGGCGTGGAAACCTACGCCAACAGCCGCCGCATGGAAAAGAGCCTGCGCCTGCAAAACGGTGACCTGTTGACCGAATACAACCTGATGGAATGTGACCTGGCGCGCCCCAAGGTGAAGGCCGCCGATTTCCATGGCAAGGCAGCACACCTGAAGTTCCGCGAGCGCGAACACCAGCCCGCCATGTTGTGCACGTTGACCATGACGCACAACATCGACAGCACCGGCGTCGCACGTTACCCGCTGGGCAACCTGCCGGTGATGGACCCGGCCACCGGCGAATCGCTGATCGACTCGCAAGGGCGCCGCTCGTACACCACCAGCATCGCGTTCGGACCGACCATCGGCAAGAACATCGCGCTGGCTTACTTGCCGTACGAATATTGCCAAGTCGGGCGTGAA
Source organism: uncultured beta proteobacterium (assembly GCA_903870955.1). Lineage (GTDB taxonomy): Bacteria > Pseudomonadota > Gammaproteobacteria > Burkholderiales > Burkholderiaceae_C > Allorhodoferax. The sequence goes on along the minus strand of CAIQEX010000093.1, from coordinate 369 downwards.
CTGCAGATCCAATACTTTGCGGATGTCTATCCGGTGAAGGTGGAAGCCGTGGGTTACGCAGCCTTGTACGACCCTGAAAACATCAAGCCCCGTTCTTGATAACCAACCCTCTGGAGCAGCAAGCATGAAAGCATTGGTCGCGGTAAAGCGCGTGGTGGACTACAACGTCAAGGTCCGCGTCAAGTCGGACGGTTCGGGCGTGGATATCGCCAACGTCAAGATGAGCATGAACCCGTTTGACGAGATTGCCATCGAAGAAGCGGTGCGCCTGAAGGAAAAGGGTGTGGTCACCGAAATCATCGCGGTATCTTGCGGAGTCGCTCAGTGTGCCGAGACCCTGCGCACCGCCATGGCCATCGGCGCGGATCG
>CAIQEX010000092.1 GCA_903870955.1 uncultured beta proteobacterium | reverse complement strand
GGGCAGCCGTCGATGTGGGTCAGGGTGGAGTGGTCAGCACCAACGGAATGTTCCGTGGAAACGCGGCCTTCTTTGGTGGTGTGCAATGGCAATCACCGCAATCGGGCTTGATTTTCAAGGCTGAACTGGACGGAAACGACTATCGTGCCGAGCCTTTCGGTACCAACCTGAATGCCAGCAGTCCGTTGAATGTGGGGGTTACCTATCGCTATTCGCCTTACATTGACTTGGGTGCAGCCTGGGAGCGTGGAGATCGTTTGGCATTTTCCATGACCCTGCATGCTGCACTGGACAAACTGGAGGCACCCAAAGTACTGGATCCGGTCGCACCTCGAGCAATGCAGATGTCAGCGGAGCAGGCCGCGACCCAGGAAATTGATCAACAGTCCTGGAACGTTGTTGCCGTGACGTTGCAGAAACATACCGGTTGGCAGGTGCGGGAAGTGGATCAGCATTTCGGGACGTTAACCGTTCACACTGAAACTGATGATGCTCTATTTGTCCAAGAACGGGTGCAGCGAGCCATCCGTGTTTTGCACAGTCTGGCGCCAGGCTCGGTCAAGCGATTTGTTTTTGAATTGCAAATGCGCGGCGTCGCTATGTCGCACATCGAAGTAGACCGGGCGGAGTGGCTTGCGCAGCATACCCAGGCCCAAGCACCATCATTTCAGTTGCCATCGCAACAGCTTTCGCCGGGCTCTTCGCAATCGATGGCCACTCGGGGCGAGTCGGTTTACAGACAGTCAAATCCGACGGGCTTTACGGGCGAATGGGGCCCGAGTTACAGTCAGATTTTGGGTGGGCCAGACGGATTCCTGCTCTACGAATTTGGCCTTCAGGCCAAACTGGAGCAACGTTTTTCGCCCAATACATGGCTGAGCGCCAACCTCAATGCGCGCTTGCTCGACAACTACGAGGGATTCAAATACGACGCGCCAAGCAACTTGCCAAGGGTACGGACCTTTGCGCGGGAATACGTTACGACCGCGCGGGTCACCATGCCCATACTGCAACTAACCCATGTAGAGGATTTGGGCGCGGGTCATTACGCCAGTTTGTATGGCGGCATGTTGGAAGACATGTATGGCGGCGTCGGTGGCGAATGGCTGTTTCGCCCGTGGGAAGGTAAGCTGGCATTTGGAATTGACTTCAACCACGTGCGTCAAAGGGACTTTGCGCAAAATTTTGCATTTAGGGACTACACGGTCAATACAGGCCACGCCACCCTGTATTGGGACACAGGATGGAATGACCTTCAGGTCAAACTCAGCGCAGGGCAGTATCTAGCGGGTGATACCGGTGCCACACTGGACGTGAAACGTGTGTTTGCCAACGGCACTGCCATTGGCGCGTGGGCCACCAAGACGAATGTATCTGCCCAGCAATTTGGTGAAGGTAGTTTCGACAAAGGCATTTACCTCAACATACCGTTTGACGTGATGTTGCCTAAATCGGCCCCCGGCATTGCAAACCTGGTGTGGAATCCGCTGACCCGTGACGGTGGTGCCCGCCTTAACCGCAGTTTTTCGCTATTCGATTTCACGCGTCAACGTGATGCGCGCACGTGGAACTTGAGTTCCTTACCTGTAAGCCAAGTCAGCCGTTTTCGTAGCGCCGATGACAACGCCTATATCGAACAACAGCCTTCTCAAAATCTGTGGGAGTATGCCGGCTCTTCAGCCACCGGCTTGGGCCAGGGTATTGCTGGTGTTCCTGCATCCACCTGGGCATGGGGCGGGGCGCTGGTGTTAGGGTCTGGCTTGTTCGACAACAACGTTGACCAGTGGGCCAAGAATCACCAAGGCGGAAATTGGGAACGCGTCGCAAACTTGACCAACAGTCTTCCCACAGCTTTGGCGCTCGGAACAGGGTTGCTGTTTACCGGTATCGCTGGTGAAGATTCGGCAGCAACTGCCAGGATATCGCTGACAGCCGGGGCATACACCATGGGGGGCAATCTGTTGACAAAATATGCGTTCGGCCGTGCGCGCCCGTCGGACGAGCTAGGTAACGGCCAATTCAACGGTTTCACTGGGGAGGCCGCGCAATCGAGTTTTGCTTCCAATCATGTGGCCTTGGCGTTTGCGCTGGTTACACCGTTTGCGCGGCAATATGACAATCCTTGGCTATACGCGTTGGCAACTACCAGTGCCTTAGGTCGAATCCAGAGCCGCGATCACTGGCTTTCCGACACGGTAGCGGGCGGGCTCATGGGCTACGCAATTGGCAGTATCACCTATGAATCACAGCACGGTGGCAAGCGAAGTTTGCGAATCAGCGCAACGCCTCAGTCAGTTAATGCGAGCTGGAGCTATTAATTTGCCTTTGGTGGAACACATGCCCTTCCCACGGCTATCCCTGTCAGGGGCTATTTCTGTGGCGTCCATATTCCAAGGACTTCATATCCAAATACTCAGTCCGCTGCATTTCATGTAGTTGCAAGGGATACTTCTCTACTTGCTCATACCAGCACTGGGACATTGAACGAAAGCGCTCGGGTTCTGCAAGTGATTTGAGTGAGAGGGCGCACTCAAATCCTAAGAAATAGCGCATCGTATTGCGTTCAATCACACCACGCACGCCGCTGATCGGCGTAGGCTCGCCGTTTGCGTCCTTGGTCTTTGAGAATCCGGTTTTGCCGCGACCTGCCGTTTGCAGATAGGTCTGCATGGCCATCCTGCCCAACCATTGCGTGTCGTAGGCATAGTGCAAGTGCACAAAGGAGCGCCCATTGGACAGAGGTATTGCCCGAAGATTCAAATTTATATTTCTTGTACTAAGAGGGCCTTCGTTAGCGGTTAATACGATATCAAGATAGTCATCTTTTATGCTTTGAACTATTAGCTTAAATTCGGTTGGTGGCGTGCTGTCTATATCGGCCGTCTTACTGGAGCTCATACTGACCAACAGCGCGTCACGATTATTGGCTGATACAACACAGGCTTGGCAATTGCTCAGCAATAGCATGACTTCGCACCATCGCTCAGAGCTGCCGGCGATTGAATTGATTTTAGTCATTTCAAATTCCACTACGGCATAAATTTCTCCACTTAAGTGGTCAGCATTTGATTGGGAATTTATTTGCAGCGGTCGCAACAGCGGGCTATGCAGCAAGTTCTCTTCGATTTTTAGATAGTGCCCAGAAAGCTCAGATGCTTCCGGTGAAGGCAGCGCAAATGCTGCGCTGCAGAATATGCAGATGGTGAAACTGCATAACAGGTGATAAACAGGAAGTGGAATCAATTGAGCCAGGTGTGTAAGGGATACATAAAAATTCTCCAAGGTTGAAGCATTCAATTTATATTGAATTGATTCCCATAAGACGTGCTACATTCTTATTTCGACAGAAGTGATTCTGTCGAGTCGTTTAATTCATACAATTCTATCGCTGGAATAAAAAATAATGTCAAAACTCATTGATCTACAAAGCCAAATAGCAAGTCTTCAAAAGCAGGCTGATGAAATTCGCTCAAAAGAATTTCAAGCAACGATCGTTGAAATTCGCCAGAAGATGCAAGCCTTTGGTATCACTGTCAAAGACTTGCAGTCCAATAAGGCCAAGCCGGGACGCAAGGCAAAGTCCACGGCTGCAAAGCCGGTAAAAACCGCCAAGGTAAAGAAATCCACCGCGGCTGTTGCCGCCAAATACAAAGGTCCCAATGGTGAAACGTGGTCTGGTCGCGGCTTGACTCCGAAGTGGCTGGCATCTCTGGTTGCCGCAGGCAGTACCAAGGAGCAGTATCTCATTGCGACCGCTTGAAAATGAATAGTTGATTCGCAGTGAAGCTGCGAACTGCTGTTTCTTGGGTTGCAGTTTTGCGGCAACTGGAGGGCTTTGGACCAGTAATGGCCAAAGCCTTAATAGGTGCCTGAAGAAAGCTGTGCCACCTTGTGCATTCCCAGCATTTCAAAGAATACCAATACCAAGCGTGGCAACTGAGTAAAGTGCACTTTACAACCCTTGGCGTCGGTCGATACCGCCCAGTTCAATAGTGCGCTCGCTGCATTGAAGTCAACACGTCCCAAGTGGCGGCAGATGACAGTAACCTGCCCGACTTTTCCCGACGCCGCCCGTAGCTTGCGCAAAGCGCGCCTGGCTTCACCAGTCAAGTTTCCTTGAAGTTCACAAGTTGCGTAAGAAGACTGGCTGTTTTGCGCCTCTTCTTCATCTCTGGACGCTGCGGTGGTCGCGAAATCCGAGGACAAGGCGAAATCGTTCTCATTGACCAGTTTGCTATTTGCGGGTTGCCAACTTGGCGGCGAAACCTCAAACGCGATGCAATAGTCCATGGCCATTTCTTCGTAGGCCTCGGCTTGCTGGAGAATGCACAACAGGTCCAGGTGAATCAACCACCAACCTGCGTCTCGGCTGGCATCGCCGGAAACTTTGCACATTTGCACTGCAGCCAAAAGTGCGTCCAGGCCGTTCCAGTGCAATTCCACTGGCCGAGAGCACCAGATTTTCATCTGGCGCGCAAGTGTCGGTGCAATGGCGTTATCAATGTGCTGCACGGCCTCCCAGTTGATGAAGCTTCGTACTGCAGTGGCAGGGCTGCGCGAGACACAGTCAGCCAGACTTGACATATCCAGTATGGCAGGGCACCGCCATGTGGTTTCCTGCGCCAAATCGCCAAAGCTGGAGTCACGTCCGGCATTTTCGGAGTGCACAGACGTTGCCAGTTCTACAAGCGAAAACCACTCACCTGGCGAGCGACCGAAACGGCTGGCGTAATCCAATGCCAAAGTATCAAAACGGTCCTGCTGGCCACTACATCGGTAAACCTCAAAGAGTGAGAATGTCAACGACTCCGCGGCTTCCGGTTCAAGAGTCGTATCGGCCAGCATGGACTCAAGCAAATGTTGCGCTTCACTGAATTCGCCCTCAGCGTGATGCAGTGCTGCATCCCGTAGACAGTTATCCAGCGCTGACAAGGGTTCTTCTTCAATGGCCATCGGCGCGCTTTGCAACGCACCCTGCACCTCAGGCGTGGGCCCGGAATTTTCGAGAATATCCGTAAAGTCCAGATCCATGTCATCCAGGAATGTAGCGGAAGGCGCGGGCATTGAAGGCGCGTGTTTCGGCTGGGGCTCACTGGGCGGCCGGTGATGCAGGGGGGGCGTTGCAACCGGGGCTGGCATGGTGGTGGTGCCCCACCAATTTTCCAGGTGTGCTTCGGCACCATCGATCTTGTCGAGGATTGAATGGCGTTCGAGCGTTCCCATTCCACTGGTCCGCACCAGTGACGATGAACCGGCCAAGTCTGCGAATTCCGGGCGTTTGATGCCCCGTCCT
>CAIQEX010000091.1 GCA_903870955.1 uncultured beta proteobacterium | reverse complement strand
TCCAGACTGGCCATCTTCTTCGGGTAGTCAGCAATCGCCACGAACTCGTGGTATTCCTTGATATGGGGTTTGATGGCCTCGGTGCACATGCCCATGAACACCCAGTCCACCTCGGCGGCCAGTTCCTTCACGACTTCGGTAATCAGTTCCAGATCGCCCTTGTGCTGTCCAGCGCCGATCCAGCCCACGCGCAGGCGCCGACCCGGCGTACGGGGCAAACGCAATCCGTCCCATTGCTTATTCAGGCAGTTGGGCAACAGCCAAACATCGCCCACGTATTTCTGGTAGTGCTGCTTGAGCGTCTCGGTGGTCACCACCAGACGGTCTGACTTCTTCAAGGCTTGGGTCATTCGCTGGTGACCTTCGCGCACCTGAAAGTTGCGACCGGGATGCTTGACCGGCACTTCACCCAACAAGTCGTCGACCATCTGGATGATCTGAATACCGGGCAGTGCCAGGCGGTATTTTTCAATCAAACCCAGTTGTGCATCGTCCACCGAATGTTGCAGGATCAAACGATCCGGCGCGGCCCGCACCAATTCCAGTGGCTGCAGCACGCGCGACTCGCGGCGCTTAAACGGGATGATGGCGCAGGTCTGAGCCAAGCCAGAATCCTGCAGGGCATTCAGAGGCTCGACGATCCGGTACTGACCCGCGCCACTGGTGAGTGGACAGGCCAGGACACGCGGCCGATCCTTGCGGCGGGGCTGCCAGTCCACCACGATGGTGTTTTCAACATCGAACAGGCGAAACAACGATAGATGCCGGTTGTAGCAGGGGTCGTTAGCCAATTCATTGGCCCAGAGGCGCAGCAAGTTATCCCGCTCGGTCAGGTCGGAATCGACAAACTTCAACTTGATGCGCGTGTCACGCATCAAGCTCTCCACCGTTTTTCCACCTTGGTGCAGGACACTGGTCAGGGGTGTCCACACATGGCGCTTGCCCGCTTTGCCCAGGCGCAGACAAAAATCGAGCACGGTGTGCCATTGGGCAAAATTCACCCCATCAAAGCCATGGACTGCGGCCCAATCGGCCTTGCGAAACAAAAAGAAATGTCCCGCCACGGCACTGACGTCCTGACTCAATTGCAGGCGGGAATGCACGCCGCACTCGTCCAACAGGCCGATCTCGCCGTTGTAGGGTGCAGCGCAATTGTTGACACCCAGCACCAGCGGCCCGCCACTGACGCGGGCATCGGCACCGCGGTTTGACATCAGGCGAGGTGCCACGCACCCCACGTCCGCCTGACTGGCAATCCCCAACAAGGGGCTGAGCCAGCCTGCATGCAACACCTCGATATCGTCGTCGCATACCAAGATGAAATCACCGGTCGCCGCTGCCACGCCAGCATTCAGTGCAGCGGCATGGTTGTATGTTTCGCCCTCCAGATGAACCAAGCGCACCGGCAATGTCAGCTCGACACTGGCCAAGGCATATTCCACCTCTTCCAGATGCTGCTCCTGGCAAACCAGGACCACTTCCGAGAGTGCGGGTTCGGGGTCGCGCTTCAAGGACTCCAACAAGGTGCGCAAATATCCGGTTTGTATTCCCGTGGGCACGACCAGACTCACGCGGGCTGACCCTGGCGCCGGGTACTCAACCAACCAGTTGCCCAGACGCTCTAGCGGGCGAACCTGTTTTGCGAGCCCCTGATTCAACAACTGGCGGCTGCAGGCGTTGAACTCCTGCGACTCGGCTTGTTGCGAGAGCACGCCCGTCGCGTAAGTCAAAACCGTATCGATATGCCCCAGCGCAGAGCGCCCCTGGCGCTGCAGCAATGCCAGGGCATAACCGTACAGGCCACCGTCGAAGAGAGGAAATTCCGCCTGCGCCCAAGCGCTCGTTCTGGCCAGCAGCGCATTGCCCAAATAATTGGTGCAGCGCAGGAGCTCAATATTGGCGTCGGGCTTGAAAGAAGGATAGTGCGCGGGCGCATCCGCCTGCCAGACGGCTTCGTCGGCATAAATCAACTGGGCTTGTGGGAAGGCGCTGGTAGCCAATCCCCACTCGACCAGACTCTGCGCTGCCAACCGGGTTCCGGACTGCAGCAATAGCACCCAATCCGAGAGCGCACCAAGCGCCGCCACCAGGGCACCACGTTGCGCCTCAGGCAAGACCAACCACTGCAGTTCGCCCTGTGTGTCCAACGCCTCCGGTGCGGATTGCTCACTCACGATGACGACGTTGGCGGGCCGCCAAAGGCACTCTGCCAGGCTGTCCAGCGTGTCCGCGAGGGAATCGAGAGAAAAGCCACGTTGGTCAATCAGCACCGAAACAGCGGGCAATTTGCCAGAGGCCAGGTGCTCCGCGTAAATATCGGCGTCCACTTCGCGCAGGGTACAAAACGTGCTCCAGCGCTCGAATTGTTCATTGACACGGCGGTATTTGCTGCGGTCTGCCCGCGCTCCCCGCTCTTTGTCTGTGAGGTTGCGTATGTCCAGAGTATCCACGCTGAGTTGTGGCCAGGCCACGTCCAATGGCAACTTCTGCGCGGCTTCCTGGGTTTCCTGGACAAAGTCAATCAAGGTTTGGGGCCAGGCATCGGCACTCTTCTGGTAGCGATCGCGCCATTCGAGTACGGTAGCCTGCGCCCAAGCCAGTTCTTCGGCACTTTCACCCCAAGCCACACCGGCTTTATTCAACCCATCCAGTCCCTTCGGGCGGGACTTGAGCGTAAAGGCGTTGGGGATCAGCACCACCGGGCAGCCGCACAAGCGGGCCAGGTCCGTCAACCAGGAATGTTCGAACGCGTAGAGCACGCGGGTCCGACACAAGGCAGAGCAAATGGCGACTTCACTCTTGAGGGTGTCGGACGCAAGATCCAAAGCATCCGGACCCAAATCGCGCGCCTCACCGCCTGCCGCAAGATATTGCGTACTTAAATATGCCAGACCGCTGCGCTCGGCGTGGGAGAGCAATTTGTCGTCGTCCACCCATGCCAAGTCCAGCGCAGGTATGAATAGGGCGCGATAAGGTGCAACGGGAATAGCCGACTGCACATATTTAAGCGGAGTTGCAACACTGCGGCGCGGCTCAACGGCTTCATTGGCTGGCTTGTCCAACAGGTAGCGCACCTGCAGACCGATACCCTTGAGATTTCCGGAGGGTTCGGTGTTCGACACCACAATGGGCTTTTTTCCCGCTTTGTAGTGGGCTACTCGGGTGGCTTCCGTCAACAGCGGCGTCCACAGTTCGCCCGAAGGCTCACTGCTTTCCAGATAGGCGTCAAAACCCATGGCATTCAACGCGCTGCACAGCTTGTGCATCAGGTTGGCGCTCTGCGACTTGCGCCCACTTTCCGGTGCCTCCAGGTAATAGGGCTGGGAATCCAGGGCAACTTTCAATTGGCAAGGCTTGCTACCCGCTATATCTATACAACCTGTATTCAACGGGACACTCCTTGAGATTTTTCTACACGGCGGCTCCGATAGCTGCTCGGACGCCGGCAGCGATCACAGTGCCATTACTTCAATAACTGAAGCACTGACTGTGGCATCTGATTGGCCTGAGCAATCATAGCGGTGCCTGCCTGCTGCAGAATCTGCGCGCGGCTGAGGTTGGCGGTTTCCGCTGCAAAGTCGGCGTCCATGATGCGACCCCGGGCAGCAGTCTGATTTTCGACCGCTGTTTGCAAATAGGTAATGGTTTGCGAGAAGCGGCTCTGCACAGCACCCAAGGTGGCACGTGAGCTGTTCACCGCAGCCAGCGCGTCATCCAGCGCCGAAATGTTGGCCGAGTTATTGGCATTGACCAATGGGTCCAAACTCGATGCGGCTCCCGAATTGGGCAGGACGCCGGTAATAGCACCGCTGGCGACGCCCAAGTCGGCGGAACCCACGGTCACGGTCTGACCCACGTTTGCACCCACCTGGAAGGTGAAGTCAGATGTGGTGGTGAACAGCGATGTGCCATTGAACTGCACGGAACTCATGTTGCGGGCCAGTTCCTGGCTCAGCTGCGCGTATTCCTGATTCAAGGCTGAGATGTCTGCCGAGGTGTTGGTCGAGTTGACCGACTGCACTGACAGTTCCCGCATGCGCTGCAGAATGTCGGTCACCACGGCCAAGCCGCCTTCAGCAACCTGTGCCAGCGAGATGCCGTCGTTGGCGTTGCGAATCGCCACATTCATTCCCCGCACCTGGGTATTCATCCGGTCGGCAATGGCCAGGCCGGCGGCATCGTCTTTGGCACTATTCACACGCAAACCTGAAGACAGTCTTTGCATGGAAGTCGCCAGCGTGCCTTGATTCGACGATGCATTGCGCTGCGCGTTCAGCGACATGATGTTGGTGTTGATGGTCATTGCCATGGGATTACTCCTTCAAAAATTGTGTCGTGATGGATCAACCCACACGGTTTGAAGGGAGCTGAAACTGCTGAACAATTCAACCGGGTGTTGGATTAATTGTTCACCGGCCCTAAAAAAACTAAACCCCGATAAACGGGGCTTTTTGGGTTCACTTCGAGCGCATTGCTAGTTATTTCGCAGCGCAGTACACGCAGTGACAAGCGTGGGGGTCATGGTTTTACCGCCGGGCCGCCCCAAGGTAAAACACACCCCCTCGGGGGGCAGCGCAGTACACGCAGTGACAAGCGTGGGGGTCATATTCAACTGGACTTATTCCAAGTCGTTATCTGTTGAGAGACAAAGGTACTCAAGCTATTGAGCTGGGCCATACTGCTGTCGAGTCGCGTGTACTGGGCCAGCAATTGTTTCTGGTAATCAGCGATATGCGAATTGAACCTATCAATAGACGCATTGTTTTGATCAATCGATTTCTGAAACGCCGCGCTGTGGGCGCTGACCGAGCCGCCGACTCCATTGGCACCGAAAGCAAAGTCATATATTCGCTTGGCAATTCCATTCGTCGCAGCGGTACCGGAATTGGTGGCAAAAAATGCCTTTACGTTATTGGGATCCTGCATCGCGGCATCCAGTTTTGTCGTATTGGTGCTGAGTGATCCATCGGCCTGAATCTGCAATCCCAAGTCACTCAGGCGCTTGATGGTGCTCGTTGCAGGCCCAGAGGACGCCACCAGCGAACGCAACATACTTTGCAAGCCTGTTGTCGTGCCGTCACCTAGCAAGGGGGCACCGGTTTTGGTCGCGGAATCGTATTTGGTTTGCGCTTTCAAGTCGGTGTTGAGCTTGTTATAGGCGTCCTGAAAGGACTGGATCTTGGCCTTGATGGCGGCCTTGTCCACATCCACCGAGATTTGGGCTGCCGACGTCGTCTTGGCCAGCAAGTTCAAGGTTACGCCAGGTATGGCGTCCGACACCGTGTTGGTAGCCGAGGTTACGGCGATGCCATCCACGGTGATCGATGCATCTGCAGCCACCTGGGTTCGCGTCATCGCACCCACCGTCGCGTAAAACGCCGGCGTGCTGCCATTGGCAGGTGTTAGCACCGAACCAGCGGCATAGCCAAACTGCTCCAGTCCAGTTGAGGCAGTTATCTGAAAGCCAGCCGCCGCGCCTGTGTTGCTACCGCGAATCAGCAATTGTTGGGTACCGTTTGAGCTCACCACGGTTGCGGTAACTCCGGTTGTATCCTTCTTGGCGTTGATGCTCGCAGCGATTGTCGCGAGGTCGTCGCCGTTGGTCACGTCAATCGATACGGCAGCTCCTGAACCCGCGGTAAACGTCCCGTCAGTTGCCCATGTGCCGGTCTGCAAAGTCAGCGTGCCTGTTGAAGTGACCTGGGTCCCGACCGGCACACCCGCTGTTTTAAGCGACTGGCCCGACGCCAGGCTATTCACCTCGACCGAAAACGAACTGGCGAGCGCAGAGGAAGTGGCCGTGCCCGTGACAGCACCGGTATTGTTTGAAGTGAAGGTCTTGCTGTCCCACGTCGAGGCATCCACCAAAGATTGCGCGGCGTCCTGCATGGACGAAAGTTCAGATTTGATTTGACCGAATACCGAAAGCTTGGTCTGGAGTACCGCGCCCTTGTTTTGCAAGAGTTTCACAGGCTGCGACTCGACGGCAACCAACTGGCTGACGATGGACTGAATGTTCAATCCACTTCCTAATCCGGGCGATGAGATGGCCACGTGAACTCCTTGACTTCAATGCATCAATCACAAGCCATACTTGTAAATCAATTTGACCTCGCAAAAGACCCCAATTACAGGGCAAAACACCTACAAATGCAAAAGCCTGGACATGATCCAGGCTTTTGCGGAGCGCGATTTGACTTAACGCAGCAAGGCCAGCACACCTTGTGGCAACTGGTTGGCCTGCGCAATCATGGCCGTACCAGCTTGTTGCAGGATCTGAGCGCGGCTCAGATTGGATGTTTCTGCCGCAAAGTCAGCATCCATGATCCGTCCCTTCGCAGCTG
>CAIQEX010000090.1 GCA_903870955.1 uncultured beta proteobacterium | reverse complement strand
TGCTCAAAGTGCTGCACCAGTTGCGCGATGCGGGCAACACGATTGTGGTGATCGAGCACAACCTGGACGTCATCAAGACCGCTGACTGGCTGATCGACATGGGACCCGAGGGTGGCTCAGGTGGCGGCACTGTGGTCGGTGTGGGCACACCGGAAGCCATTGCCGCCAACCCGGCTAGCTTTACCGGGCGCTATCTGGCGAAGTTGCTGTAGCGATCAAGCCGTCTTTTAAACCGCGCGGATACCCCAGGCAAAGGGGTCCGCGTTGTTGATCAAAAGCGTCGCCTCGCCACACACGTAGGCGCTGCCACGCAGCGTGGGAATGATGCGTGCGCCCTCGCCTTCCTCGCCGTCCTCGCCATTCAATTTTTCATTCGTACCAGCTTCCGCGCGCTCGTAGGATGCCTGAAACGTGCTGCCAATGACGCTGGCCTGCGTCCACACCTGGCCTGGTGCCAACTTGCCATCGGCGGCCAGACACGCCAGCTTGGCACTGGTGCCGGTGCCGCACGGGGAACGGTCGTAGGCGTTGCCGGGACACAGCACAAAGTTTCGGCTGTCTGCGCCTTCCGTATCGGGTGCAAAGAGTTCGATGTGGTCAATCTCGGCGCCACCCGCGCCACTGATCCCGTGGACCGTCAACGCATGGCGCATGCGAGTGGTGTAGTCGGTCAGCAGCGTGACGTTGTCCAGGGCAATGCGCTGGCCGTGGTCGTTGACCAGAAAGAACCAGTTTCCGCCCCAGGCCACGTCGCCATGCACGCGCGCAAAACCGGGCACGTCCAGGGCAATCTGTTTGAGGTGGCGGTAGGCCGGCACATTGCGCACGCTCACCGTGCCGTCGTCGTGCAGGGTGGCCGTCACATCGCCCACCGGGGTTTCGATGGTGTGCACACCCGGGCCGATGCGCCCCATGTGCGCCAGCGTCACCACCAGGCCGATGGTGCCGTGGCCGCACATGTTCAGATAACCGGTGTTGTTGAAGAAGATGACGCCGGCCGCCGCGTCCTTGGCGACCGGCTCACACAACAGCGCACCTACGATGACGTCGTTACCCCGTGGCTCCAGCACGGTGGCGGCGCGCCAGTCGTCATAGCGCGACGCCAGCAAGGCTTTGCGCTCGGCCATGCTGCCCGTACCCAGGTCCGGAAAACCATCCACCACCAGGCGCGTCGGTTCACCGCCGGTGTGCGAGTCAATCACGCTGATGCGTTTCATGGCCGGGTTCCTGTCACATCACCGACTGGTACTTGGTCGGGCGGGTGGCCAGGGCTTTGGCCACCACCTTCTCGATGTATTCGCGCTCGGCACCGATCAGTGGCAGACGCGGGCGGCGCACGTATTCAGTTCCCACACCGACCAGCGCGTCGATGAGCTTGAGGTTTTGCACCAGCTTGGTCGACACGTCCAGATGCAGCATGGGCGTCATCCACTGGTACAGCGGCAGGGCTTCGGCAAAGTTGCCGGCCTTCATCAGGTCGTACAGCGCCACGGTCTCGCGCGGGAAGGCACAACCAACACCGGCCAGCAGACCGTCGCAGCCCAAGGCCAAGCCTTCATAAGCCAGGTCGTCCACGCCCAGGAAGAGTTGATAGCGCGTGCCCAGCGCATTGCGCAAATCGGTGATGCGGCGGATGTTGTCGGTGCTTTCCTTGATGGCGTGAATCCACGGGCAGTCGGCCAGTTCCTGCATGTGCTCGGGGCGCAGATCGACGCGGTAGGCCACCGGGTTGTTGTAAACCATGATCGGCTGCTGCGCCGCTTCGGCCATGGTGCGCACGTTGAGCATGGCTTCGCGCGCATCGGCCACATAGATGACAGACGGCATGACCATAAAGCCCTGCACGCCCAACTTGTTGGCGCCGTCGATATAGCGCAGCGCCTCGCGCGTGCTGGTCTCCGACACATTGGCCAGCACCGGCACGCGGCCGTCGGCGGCCTCCAGGGCAATCTTGGCCACCTGCAGCTTCTCTTCCAGGGTCAAGGTACTGGCTTCGCCGAGCGAACCACAGGTCACCAGACCATGGATGCCGTTGCGGATCTGGAAGTCGATATGGCGCGCTGTGCCCTCGGCATTGATGCTCTCGTCGGGGTTGATCTTGGTGG
>CAIQEX010000089.1 GCA_903870955.1 uncultured beta proteobacterium | reverse complement strand
TCCTTGTCCTGGCGCGACGTGCCATGCACTAAAACCACCACCGGTTTGCGCGGCGCAAAGGGGTTCGCCGCTACGCCGGTATGGGCTAGCAATTTGTGCGCGGCCCGGGCCTGTGGTTGCACCAAAGCCAAGGCGCCGGCGTGCAACCCAAAATGCGGCTCGCCCTCGACGCTATAGCCCAGTGCCTCAGCACACACCAAGCGGGCGCGAGCCACCGCACCCACATGCGGCTCCAGCGGAATCGCCACATCGGCCAACCAGCGTGTCGGTGCCTCGTAACTTGAACCATCCGTTTGATTGGCCATGCCGTAGCGCAGGCCACCAAGCTTGGTTGGTGCCAACCAGGACAACAACGCCGACTTGGTCAGGCCCTGCAAGTCAATCACTGCGTCATAGGCCTGTGCCTGCAACTCGGCCTTGAAGGCGGACCACTCCTTGCGGTGTTGCGTTGAGAAGTAGTTCTTGCGCCAGCGCCGAAGTTCACACGGAATGACGCGCTGCACACCCTCGCAACGCGCCACCAGCGGGGCAAAGGCACGCTCAACTACCCAATCGATTTGGGCCGTAGGGTAAGCGCGGCGGATGTCCTGCACCGCAGCCATGGCGTGCACCACATCGCCCAGCGATGACAGCTTGACGATGAGGACCCGCGGCACATGGGGCGTAGCCAGGCTCAATGCGCGGCTTCCTCAAATGTGGCGTCGGGCTTAACCGTGCGCAGCAAACCGAGCATCGCGGTCTGAATGCGCTCCAGCGCTTCTGGCGTGTGGCCTTCAAAGCGCAGCACCAGCACCGGCGTGGTGTTGGAGGCGCGCACCAGACCAAAGCCGTCCGGCCAGTCCACGCGCAGCCCGTCAATGGTGGTGAGCACGGCCGGTGACGCAAAGTTCACCTTGGCCACGAGTTGGTCCACCAGACCATGGGCTTGCCCTTCGGCACAGGTGACGTTGAGTTCGGGTGTCGAGAAACTGGTGGGCAGTGCATCCAGCACCACGCCAGCGTCGGCTGCGCGGCTGACAATTTCCAGCAGGCGGCAACCTGAGTAAGTGCCATCGTCGAAACCATACCAACGCTCTTTGAAGAAGATGTGGCCGCTCATCTCACCGCCCAGAGGCGAGTCGATCTCGCGCATCTTGGCCTTGATCAGCGAGTGCCCGGTCTTGAACATCATCGGCACGCCACCGGCCGCCTCGATGGCCGGCGCCAGACGCTGCGAACACTTCACGTCAAAAATAATGGTGCCGCCCGGCACGCGCGACAACACATCGCGGGCGAACAGCATCATCTGTCGGTCGGGGTAAATGTTATTGCCCTGTTTGGTGACGATGCCCAAGCGGTCGCCGTCACCATCAAAAGCCAAGCCGAGTTCGGCATCCGTATTCTTCAGTGCGGCCATCAGGTCACGCAGGTTTTCTGGCTTGCTGGGATCAGGGTGGTGGTTTGGGAAATTGCCATCCACTTCGCTGAACAGTTCGATCACTTCGCAACCGATGGCGCGCAGGATGGCGGGGGCCGACGCACCGGCCACGCCGTTGCCCGAGTCCACCACAATCTTCATCGGGCGCGCAAGTTTGATGTCGCCCACAATGCGCGCCGTGTAAGCGGCCAGCACGTCGACCTTTTTACAGCTTCCGCCCGTCTTCAGGGTCCAGCTATCGGTTTCCATCATGCGGCGCAGGCCCTGGATGTCGTCGCCATAAATGGCTTTGCCGCCCATCACCATCTTGAAGCCGTTGTAATCGCGCGGATTGTGGCTGCCGGTGAGTTGAATGCCGCTGGCGCACAGTGTGTTGGCGGCGAAGTACAACATCGGCGTGGTGACCATGCCGACATCAATGACCTGCACACCCGCATCCATCAGACCGCGAATCAGGGCCGAGGAGAGCGCGGGGCCACTCAAGCGACCATCGCGTCCGACCGCTACGGTGGTCTGCCCCTGCGCCACTGCGACGCTGCCAAAGGCGCGGCCCAGGCCGAGCGCGATATCTTCATTCAGGGTGGAGGGGACGATGCCCCGGATGTCGTAGGCCTTAAAAATGCCAGCGTTGAGTTGCATGCGGATCCTTGTTGCAGTGCCGCGCAGGCGGCTTCTCTCTATTGCGCCCCATTGTAGGTGCAGGCAAGGGCAGGCAGATGTCCGGAAACGGCCAGTTTTAGCACCGCGTCTGCGTATCATCCAGCTATGTCCACCGCTCCTGCCAGCCTTGATTCCGATGCCT
>CAIQEX010000088.1 GCA_903870955.1 uncultured beta proteobacterium | reverse complement strand
GTGTGGAAGTAGGTGATGTCCTTGCCGATGAAATGGAACTGCTCGGTCGCCGGGTCGGCCATGAACTCGTCGAACGAGCGCGTCTCGCCGAGCCTGCGCGCGCCACCCTTGTCGAAGTGATTTTTCAGCGAGGCCAGGTAGCCGATCGGCGCGTCGAGCCAGACGTAGAAATACTTGCCTGGCGCATCGGGTATCTCGATGCCGAAGTAGGGCGCGTCGCGGCTGATGTCCCAGTCGCCCAGGCCTTCGCTCTTGGAACCGTCCGGATTCGTGCGAACACTGAACCATTCCTTGATCTTGTTGGCCACCTCGGGTTGCAGCTTGCCGTCCTGTGTCCACTTTTCCAGGTAAGCCACGCAGCGTGGGTCTGATAGCTTGAAGAAGAAGTGCTCCGAGTGTTTCAGTTCCGGCCTGGCGCCGCTCAGCACCGAGAACGGGTTGATCAGGTCGGTGGGTGCGTAAACCGAGCCGCAGACCTCGCAGTTGTCGCCGTATTGGTCCTTGGAGTGGCATTTGGGGCATTCGCCCTTGATGTAGCGATCCGGCAGGAACATGTTCTTCTCGGGGTCGAAGAACTGCTCAATGGTTTTGCGCTCAATCAGTGTGCCGCCAGCGCTCTCCGGCAGGTCGCGCAGGTCACGGTAAATCTGCTGTGCCAGTTCGTGGTTTTCGGGCCCGTCGGTGCTGTGCCAGTTGTCAAAGCTGATGTGAAAACCGTCCAAATATTGTTTGCGCCCAGCGGCAATGTCGGCGACAAACTGCTGCGGCGTTTTGCCGGCCTTTTCGGCGGCAATCATGATCGGCGCGCCGTGTGTGTCGTCCGCACCGACGAAATTCACCGCATGGCCCTGCATGCGCTGATATCGCACCCAGATATCGGCCTGGATGTACTCCATGATGTGGCCGATGTGGAAGTTGCCGTTGGCGTAGGGCAGTGCGGTGGTAACGAAGAGCTTGCGGTGGAAGGGCATGAAGAGGCTTTGGCTTTCGGGGACGAGCGTTGATTTTAGTCTGCCGGTGTCAAACCGCCCGACACTCCTTCGGCTGCCTTCTAGCGGACCCGAAGTGGATCAGCCCGGCGTTCCACAAAGGGTTTGGCGTCAAGGGGCAGGGCCGCAACTGCTTGCGGGTCAACCCAGCCAAAAAATGCACACACTTCGGCGCGTTGTTTCTGGGCATCGGCGTAGCCCAGCGCCATCAATTCCTGCGTGTATTTGGATTCAAACAGCAAATAGCTGGCCAGCGCTGAACCCTTGACGTCTGCTTTGGCTGAAGAAATGCCCACGCCCGACAGCATGGTGCGCACGGCATGGGGCAAGTCGTTGATGTGGTTTGACGCGATAACGTCCAGACGCTGACTTGGCGCAATCACCAGCAAGTCGATCGGCCGCAGCGCACTTTGTTGGCGCAGTTCCGGTGGCACCAGTTGCAGCGTGTGGTTAATACGTCGTACCCGTTCCACATCCACTGCCAGAGCGTCCAGAAAGATGTTGGACAGTGCGTGGCCGGCGATCTGCGCAATGCTGGGATAGGTGTTGCCGTTGGCCCAGGGCGCCTGGCCTTTGGGCTCACTCATGCGCCCGGCACCGACCACCAGCAGGCGTTCGGCACCCAGATGGATGGCGGGCGCGACGGGTGCGCTCTGGCGCATCGAGCCGTCGCCAAAGTATTCGGTGTGGCCGTGGATGTGCAATTCCGTGGCCGGGAAAACAAAAGGGATCGCGCTGGAGGCCAGCAGATGCGCGTGGGTAATGCGGTCGCGCACCGCCATGCGCTGTGAACGCACCCAGGGCATCAGGCGTTTGTCACCCTCAAAAAAAGTGACGTGTTCGCCCGAACTGTAGCTCGATGCAGTAACCGCCAACGCCTGGATGTGGCCCTGTCGGATCAACTCCGGCAGTCGGTCCAACGGCACCAGCCGGGCCAGCAGGTGGCTCAATGGGGTGTTGTCCAGCAGCGAGCGTGGCTTGATGCGACGCCACTTGGCCAGCAACCAACCAGCCGAAAGCAGGGTCATCCACTTG
>CAIQEX010000087.1 GCA_903870955.1 uncultured beta proteobacterium | reverse complement strand
TTGGAAAGCCAAGACAATTCGACTTCGCGTCCCAACACATCTGATTCACCTGCGACCAGGACCAGATCCAGTTCACCTTGCATGGTGAGGAAATCCGAGGCTTCTTCCTCGCGCCATTCAATCTGATAGACCGTACAAGGCTCAGCGCGTCCGCGAATGTTGATTGGACCCAGGATTCGGAAAGTCACGCTTTGGGCCTCCGTCACATGAACCAGTGACGCCGCATCGGCCCATATTTGATTCGGACCGCACAAATCACATAAACGGGCTGCCACGTTGACGGCGTCGCCATAGCAATCACCTGCTACCAGTTCGACATCGCCGCTGGCCAAACCCACGCGTATGGGCATTGCAATGTCCTTTGGGCCCCGTAATATGCGTTTGAAGTGCACGCGCTGGAGTTCAACGACGGCTTTGACAGCACTTTCACCATCTGGGAAAAGTGCCAAAACACCGTCTCCCAATGTTTTGACGACCCGTCCATTTGCCGCAATACATTGCTGCGCTATCCAGGCTGTGATGTTCGTAATGGTTTCAGTCGCAAGTACATTGCCCAAGGCCTCAAACACTGCCGTGCTGCCATGTAAATCTGTAAATACGACGGTCGCCGGAACACCCATTCCTTATTATCCTGAAACTTGATTAGGCTTGCAGTTTAGAGCATTGAAGCACGCAAAAACACAATTGATTGAAGGGAACCTACTGAAGCAGGTTTCCAATGAACAAAATAGTCACGATTCATGCCTTCAGATGCCCCCAGGCCATTAGCGCATCCCGCCCTTGCTGCACCAGATCAACTTTGGCACCAAACGGCAGCAACACTTTGGTTTGAACATGGCCATACGGTAGATTGGTCAGGATCGGCGCCTTGACATGGCTTTGCAACCAATTGAACACGGTGTTGAGCTTGAAACCTTTGTCATGCGGGGTTAGCTTGTACTCGGTGAACTGGCCCATGAGAATCGCTTTTTGCCGTGCCAAGATTCCCGTCTGCAGTAACTGAGTCAACATGCGCTCGACACGGTAAGGTGGCTCCGAAACATCTTCTAGGAACAGAACCCCGCCCTTCACCTCTGGAAAGTAGGGTGTTCCAATCAACGAAACCAAAACGGCGAGGTTGCCTCCCCAGAGCGTGGCATTGCTGATCCCCCACTCGGCATCGGCGGAAACCTTGCTTCCTTGGACCGTGCTGACGCGCACAGGAGGTAGCCGCCACCCTGCCCCCTCTCCCTGCCCCAAAAGCAGGTCATTAAAGCAGTCTTCCATGATGTCATCGGGTGATGGCAGGGCGCCAAATCCTTCACACAAGGCCGGGCCAGCCCAGGAAACCGATCCAGTCTTGGCATACAAGGCCAATTGAAACGCCGTGAAGTCACTGATGCCAACAAAATGCGTACCGCTGGCGATGCTTTTGGCTATCGCTTTGTACGGGATACGGTCCAGGATGCGTGTTATCCCATAGCCGCCACGGGATATCAGGGCTATGTCTGCGCCGCTGGCCGCTGCACGCTCAAAGGCTGCAACCCGTGTTTCATCGTCGCCAGCAAAGCGCATATGGCTTGAAAGTGCATTCTGGTCGATGGCGACTTCGTGCCCCAAGGCCTTCAAGCGGCTGACGCCCCGGCGAAAAGCAGCCTTGTCCCGCACGGCGCCCGAAGGTGAATAAACGTAAATGTTCTTTTTCATAGTTTCTTACCCATTTGATTCATCCGGGACGACAAAAAGACGCGCTCTGCTGCACGATGTCCAGCGTCTGGATAGGGTGCCTTCAACGCGCTGGCCTCAGCGGCACTCGTGGGGTCCACAACAACAGAGTGCACCTGCAGACTCTGAATGTAACCATGCGCCAACGCCATCAACGGTTGAACCAGAGGGTGTTCCGATTGAGAAACCAACAACGTGGAATTTTTCAGGTCCATTCGCCGTAGCCATTCGTACAAATATTGGCAATGAAAGTCCAGGGAATGCACCTCTTCGCGCTTGGGTTTGTCACTTTTCCCAAAACCGATCAGATCCGGTGCCAGCACCCGACTGCCCTGACGCAGCAACCCGGCGACTAATTCACGCAGGGAATAGCTCCAGCCTGGAATGGGATGCAAACACAGGTAGGTATCTGCTCCGTCCGTTGGCCCTTCATCGACAAAATGCATGCGTAAACCTGCCAACTGTGGCAAATCGTTGAGGTATTGCGACTCCCAAGGATAGCCCGGCAACGCATCAAAACAGCGATCGGGTGTACGCAGTGCGTCTTCCCGAAGGGGTACGGCTAAGGCGCGCTGCTTATCCCGTCTTTGTTTGAAGAAATCCTGCAAAAGCGCGCCGGACTGATCGGCCAGTAGGCCGCCATCTATTGCGGTTTGGTGGTTCAGTTGCGGTTGCGCAAAAAGATTCAGCACCGAACCCGCGCAACCGGTTTTAGGATCGACCGCCCCAAAGACCACGCGTTTGAGCCGACTGTGCAGAATGCCACCGCTGCACATGGCACAGGGCTCCAGCGTGACAAACAAAGTGCAATCGTCCAGTCTGTAGTTTCCCAAGGTCAAAGCAGCTTGGCGAAGGGCGACCATTTCAGCATGGGCAGAGGGGTCACAAGACTGTATCGGGCTGTTACGTCCAGTGCCGACGACGACCCCATCCCGCACGACAACGGCGCCTACCGGAACCTCCCCTGACGCAGCGGC
>CAIQEX010000086.1 GCA_903870955.1 uncultured beta proteobacterium | reverse complement strand
CTCCGGCCTATCTGCCGATGGACAATATGGTGGTCAATCTGGCTGACCCAGGTGGTGACCGCGTAGCGCAAATTGGTATCACGCTGGTCGTCGCCGATGAACATACCGCCACCACTGTGAAGGGATTCCTGCCCAGCATTCGCAGCGGAGTATTGATGCTGATTTCGCAGAAGACAGCGACAGAATTGCTCACGGCCGAGGGCAAGGATGCTTTGGCCAAAGCTATCCTGCGTGAGGCCAGCATTCCCTTTGGTGGGGGTGAAGAGGAGCCGGCGGCTGAGGCGGAGGGCAGCAAGAAGAAAAAGAAAAAGGCCGCGCATGCGGATTACCCGGTTACCGGCGTGTTGTTCTCCAGTTTCATTATTCAGTAAGAGCGTGCGCTATGAGTGAGTCGTTTCTCTCCCAGGAAGAAGTAGATGCGCTGCTGGAAGGCGTGACGGGTGAGAGCCAGAAAACGGTCGAGGAAGATGCCGAACAAGGCGAGGTTCGCCTCTACAACATTTCCAGCCAGGAGCGCATCGTGCGTGGGCGCATGCCCACCATGGAAATTGTCAATGAGCGCTTTGCCCGCAATCTGCGCCAGGGGCTGTTCAATTTCATCCGGCGCAGTCCTGAAATTTCGGTTGGCCCCGTTTCTGTGCAACGTTACAGCGCCTTTCTGCGTGAACTTGCGGTGCCGACCAATTTCAACATTGTGGCCATTCGCCCGTTGCGCGGCAGCGGCATGATTGTGTGTGAACCCAGCCTGGTCTTTGGCGTTATCGACACCCTGTTTGGGGGCATCGGGAAGTTCCAGACGCGCATCGAAGGGCGCGACTTTTCGGCCACCGAGCAGCGCGTGATCAACCGCTTGGTGCACGTGATTACCGAAGAATACAAGAAGGCCTGGCAGGGTATTTACCCGCTTGAACTGGAATACCAGCGCTCTGAAATGCAACCTCAGTTCGTGACCATCGCGACACCCAGTGAGATTGTGATTTCGACCTCCTTTCAGCTGGAGATTGGCGATATTGCCGGCGCCGTTCACTTTTGCTTTCCGTATTCGACACTGGAGCCGATTCGCGATGTGCTGTATTCCAGCACCCAGGGCGACTCGGTGGAAGTGGACAAGCGCTGGGTCAACGTGCTTACCCGGGAAATCCAGGCGGCCGAAGTCACGCTGGTAGCCCGTCTGGCTACGGCAGATGCCACGGTAGAGCGGCTTCTTTCACTGAAGAAAGGCGACTTTATTGAGTTGGAGCGTGAATCGCGTATCCAGGCCACCGTAGATGGTGTTCCAATATTCGAGTGCAACTACGGCACACACAACGCCAAATATGCAATTCGCATAGAGAAGGCTTTACGCGGTAACGACCATAACTGGTTAGGGGATAGAAATGGCCACTGAAGACACACCCGGCGATGCATCAGCCGATGATGGCATGGCCGATTGGGCGGAAGCCCTGTTGGAACAAAAATCTTCGGATACAAGCGGCGAGGCGCAAAGTGGATCTGTGCTCTCGGGCGATGCACCCCGGCCGTTTTCCGCCGGCAGTCACTCCGATGGACCAACCCAGGACATCAATATGGTGCTGGACATCCCGGTGCAGCTATCGGTGGAATTGGGACGCACCAAGGTACCTATCAAACACATCCTGCAGTTGGGTCAGGGGTCGGTGGTGGAATTGGATGCACTGGCCGGTGAACCGATGGACGTGCTGGTCAATGGCTACCTGATTGCCCAGGGCGAGGTGGTGGTGGTGAACGATAAGTTTGGCATCCGGCTGACCGACGTGGTCACACCCAGCGAGCGGCTGCGCCGCGTCAGCAAGAACTGATCTCGTGCCCTGAATGACGCAGTCTCTGATTCTGATCGGCCTGTTTTTGTGCGTTTTGGTGAGTCTGCCATTCTTGATTGAGCGCATCAAAAAACACTATGGATTGACCACAGTCGGTCCCAGCGGCCCGACACGGTTGGTCTCCGCGCTGGCTCTAGGCCCGCAGCAAAAAATTGTGACCGTGGAAGTGGGCCCTCAAGACGCCCGGGTGTGGCTGGTTTTGGGTGTGACGCAACAATCTATCCAGTGTCTGCACACCATGCCGGCTGAAGCAGGGAGCGCTGCTGCGAGTCCTGTATCTGCAGTCTTGAACGTGGTGAATCATGGGGCGACGTGATTCCGATATGTCTCGCTTGACCTTGCGCCGCCCCTTCAAGAAACTGTTGCTGGTTTTGTTGGGACTGGCAATCACAATGGGCCTGTACGGCGTGGCCCATGCGCAAAGCCAGGGTCAATTGCCGCTGATTGTCGGCAGCGGGCAGGGCGGCACCAATTACTCGGTGCCTATTCAGACCCTGCTGTTTTTTACCGCACTTTCCTTCCTGCCGGCGGTACTTTTGATGATGACGGGCTTTACCCGCATCGTCATCGTGCTTTCATTGTTGCGTCAGGCACTGGGCACGCAATCTTCGCCACCGAATCAGGTCATCGTCGGGTTGTCCCTGTTTTTGACTTTTTTTGTCATGGGCCCGACGCTGGACAAAGTCTACGAAGAGGCTTACGTGCCCTACACCAACAACAGCATTCCATTCGATGTGGCCTTGAGCAAGGCGGAAGGGCCCATGCGCAGCTTTATGTCCAAGCAGACCCGGCAGTCTGACTTTGCCTTGTTCGTCAAACTGGCGAAATTGCCAGTGGACACCAAGGTCGACGCCGCTCCCATGCGCGTATTGGTGCCGGCTTTTGTCATTAGTGAATTGAAATCAGCCTTCCAGATCGGCTTCATGATCTTCATTCCGTTTCTGGTGATCGACATCGTAGTCGCCAGTGTGCTGATGTCACTGGGCATGATGATGCTGTCACCGGTGCTGGTGGCCTTACCCTTCAAGCTGATGCTTTTTGTGCTGGCCGACGGGTGGAACCTGCTGGTGGGCTCGCTGGCCGCGAGCTTTGTGACCTAGAAAGGCGCTAACCATGAATTCTCAAATGGTATTGACCATGGGCCAGGAGGCCTTGCTGATGCTGCTGATGGTGTCATCGCCGGTGTTGGGGGCGGCGCTGATCGTGGGCTTGCTGGTCAGCCTGTTTCAGGCGGTCACGCAAATTCATGAGGCGACTTTGGCTTTTGTACCCAAGCTGATTGCGGTCATCGCGGTTTTTGCCATTGCCGGTCCCTGGATGCTGACCATGCTGGTGGAATACATCCGCCGCACCATGGAAGCCATTCCCGGCTCTGTGGTCTAGCGCGGAATCCAAAGCGCCGTGATTACGCTGTCCGAGGCGCAACTCGCTGCCTGGATATCGCCGATTTTCTGGCCCTTTATCCGGGTGCTGGCGGTGTTTACGTCCGCACCGGTGTTTTCGTCCCGCGTCTTTCCGGTTCGGGCCCGCGTGGCCCTGGCCTTTTTGGTAGCACTTGCCTCCCAGGCCAGTTTCCCGGATGCACCGGTCGTCGGGTTCAACGACCCGCATGCCCTGGGCGTGCTGGTGCAGCAGGTGGGTGTGGGGCTGTCCATTGGATTTGCCGTACGGCTGGTTTTTTCCGCAGTGGAGTTGGCCGGTGAAGTGGTGGGCTTTCAGATGGGGCTTAACTTCGCTTCTTTCTTCGACCCCAGCATGGGTTCGCAAACCAGTGCGGTGGCGCGTTTCTTCGGTCAGATCGCGACACTGCTTTTTGTCGTGATGAACGGGCACCTGATGGTGCTCATGGCAGTGAACAAAAGCTTCGTCGCCTTTCCGGTAGACCAGAATTTCTTGCAGGCGCTCGCCAGGATGAACCTTTACAAGTTGGGTACCGATCTGTTCGCCAGTGCCCTGTGGATCGCCCTTCCCATGGTGGGCATGCTGATGTTTGCCAACCTGGCATTGGGCATCATTTCCCGCGTGGCGCCGCAGTTGAATATTTTCGCCATTGGATTTCCGATCACCCTGGTGGTTGGTCTGGTGGGCATTGCCTTCACCTTGCCCATGCTGGATCAGCCGTTCATCGCGCTGATGGGCCGCGTGATTGATATCTTTGGTTAGCCAATAGCTTTATACGAGTTCGTTGCGGATCGCGTAGACCGTTAACTCCGCGTTGTTGCTGAGCTTGAGCTTCTCCAATAGCCGGGCGCGATAGACACTGACCGTCTTGGGGCTGAGCATCAGCTCTTCCGCAATTTCCGACAGCTTTTTGCCCGAGGCGATTTTCAACAAGGTTTGCAACTCGCGCTCCGATAGCGTGGAATGCAATGTTTCAGAGGTGGGTTCAGACAGGTTGTTGACCAGCATGTCGGACACCGCCGCCGTGACGTATTTGCGACCCTGGGCAATCGTGCGAACCGCAGCAATCAACTCGGCCGGGTCACCCGCTTTGTTCAGGTAGCCATGGGCACCGGCCCGCAGGCAACGGATGGCGTACTGGTCCTCGGCAAACATGGAAACGATCAGTACCCGCACGGTGGAGCCGCTTTCGCGCAAGGTCGCAAGCACCTCCAGGCCTCCGCGACCGGGCAGATTCAGGTCAAGAATCAGCACGTCACAGGCGACATTGCGCAGCATTTCCCGCACCTCCGAGTAACTTCCAGACTCGCCCGTGACTTGAATATCCACGGCCTCGCTCAAGGTATCCCGGATGCCACGGCGAACCATGGCATGGTCATCACATAAAACTACTTTAATCACAGGAAGTCAGCCTCGTTAGGGGAATTGGCACCACCGTCCAGCGGAATGGTAAGTATCACCGTGGTACCCGAACCCGGGCGGGTGCTGATATCCAGCCAACCGCCGACCACTTTTGCGCGCTCCTTCAGGCCACGGATGCCAAAGGCTGACGGGTTGTTGAGGGCTTCGTCCGAAATGCCACCTCCGTTGTCCGAGATTTCCAGGGTGAGCACACCTTCCGCATCGGACAAGTCGATTTTTACTTCGCTGCATTGCGCGTACTTGGAAATGTTGGTAAGCGCCTCCTGGGCCGTCCGATAGGCCGTCAACTGGATCGCCTTGCTGGATTGCATCCCAGGCTGATTGCCCTGCAAAAACGTTTTGACGCCGCTGCGCCGCTGAAAGCTTTCGGCCAGCCATTGAATGGCCGGGTGCAGGCCTTGATCGAGGATCGCAGGACGCAAATTCATCATGATGCGCTGGCTGGCACCAATGGCATGCTGCAGCATGTCATTGGCCGTGGTGACGTGCTCCAGTGCTTGTGGCGACTCGGCGTGGCGCGCAATCCAGGACAAATCCAGCCGCACGGCGGCCAACGAGCCTCCGATGTCGTCATGAATTTCGCGTGCGATCGAGGCACGTTCATTTTCTATGGCACTTTGCAGGTGCTGGGCGAACAGGGCCAGGCGGCGCTCAGAGGCCGCGAGTTCAGAGACCGCGCGCGCCTCCGCAGCCTTGGCTTTGAAAACTTCGATCGCGCTACCAATCACGCGTGCCAGATTGTGCAGGTCGTCTTTGGGCAGGTAATCGCTAATGCCCAACTGGATGGCTGCCACCGCGGCGGGTTCGCCGATGGCGCCGGAAAGCAGAACAAAGGGCAGCTTAACGGCACTGGCTTTGAGCAGAGTCCAGGCATCCAGGGCCGTAAAGCCTGGCAAGCGGTAGTCGGCCAGAATGATGTCAAAGGCCTGCTGGGAGATGGCTTGGTTGAAATCCGCGAGCGAATCGACGCGCGTGACCGAAAACGACAACTTGTCCTTTTGAAGAGCCCTGCAAACCAGTTGATGGTCAAGCTCGGAGTCCTCAAGGTGCAGAATATTCAGGCTTTGGAGCGTGTGTTGAGGGACAGTGGTTAGCATGGGCCTTGGTGTTGCTGGGATTATCTGATTCCG
>CAIQEX010000085.1 GCA_903870955.1 uncultured beta proteobacterium | reverse complement strand
CCTGTCAGGAAGTGCCGCCAGTTCTGCACCTTCCGTCGCTCAGCCGGCCGGTGGTCCACCCGTCGCTGTCGCCGATGAAAGCAAGGCCTGCCGCAGCCCGGTGTCTGGTGTGGTGGTGAAGGTGATCGCCGCTGCGGGTGACCGCATCAACGCGGGAGACTCGATCCTGGTGCTGGAGGCCATGAAGATGGAAACCAATATCACCGCGCCGCAATCGGGCGTGATTGCTTCCATCAAGGTCGCACAGGGGGCCAGGGTGCAGACCGGCGACGTGCTGGTGGAATTTGCTTAAGCCCCGGCTCGTTTGCGCAACAGGGTGGTGAAGGCGGTAAAGGCTTTTTGCATCACTGCCGGTTTGTAGGGGTAGATGTGGACCGGGTCGGCGGCGTGGATGATGCCACGGCTGTCGGCCTCAAACACCAGCAGGCATCCGTCCTGGTCTTCGGTGCAATCAATCGTCACATAGTCCAACTGCAGGGCGCGGGCTATGGCTTGCAGTGGGGCACGAAAGCGCAGCGCAAAGTCGTGCTCAAAGCCTTCCATCATGCGTTGCTCTTCCTGCCGCTTCGCCGCGCTCTCGGCCATGCCCGCAGACAGGTAGTGCACCATCCAATGCGATGCGATAGCCATGTGGCAGATATACGGCGTGCCATCTATGAGCACGACGCGCAGCTTGCGATACAGCCCATCGGCAGACTGGTAGTTGACATACTGCGCGGCGTAATAGGCGAGTGCGGGTTGGGCTGCGTAGTAATCGGCGAGTTCCGCCGCGCTGCTGATGCGTTGCAGCCCTTCACCGCCCTGCGTGTCGACGGGCCGTATCGTGATCGGGTAATCCATCTCCGGCATTTCGCCGGCTTGCAGCCGCTGCGTTTTAGCCATGCGCACACCGGGAATGGATTGCAGCAGGGCGTAGCACGTGTCGCGCGCACCATTCGGGATGGCCTGTGGCGGGTTGATCACCGGTGTGGGCCAGCGCTGCATCTGGTCGGCCAGAAGAGCGAGCAGCGGGGCATTCTTGTCGGATTCACCGAGCGCAACAAAGGTGACATCGTGCTGGGGCAGCGTGTCTGGAAACGCTTCGCCAGGCAGCAGGAACAGGATGTCGGTCTGGACATCGCTGCCATCCAGCACAAACTCAATCGGCGTGTTGTCCTGCATGTTGCCGGGCCCCATGATGACCAGCAAACGCAGTGTTGGCGTCCGTGGGTTGGCAATCCGGTAGTGACGCTGGTGTTGCAGAGCCCGGGCCTGCATTTGCATGGCGGCCTCGTGCTGGTTGTTCAGCATGAAGACGCTTGCCATTTGTATATACGGCTGGCCCGCGTGGCTAGCCTGATGGGCCTCGGCTATCAATGCTTGCAACTCGGGCGGCGTCATGCGCATCAGGGCGGGCAGGGCGTGGACCGGAGTGGGCGCCGAATCGGCGACGGGGATCAGCTCCAATTTATGCTTTTTCCAAAAAATGAAAAGGGGCTTTGCTAGTTGCGCGCATGGGACAGGCTGAAGCTGTCCACCCTTTCAAATTTTCTGAGTTCGTGCGACAGTTCTGATATGGGAACGGCGTCTCTGTGGTTCAACAAGACCGCAATGAAACGCCATTCCTCGCAATCGTCAGTGCATTGAATCTGCAACGTGG
>CAIQEX010000084.1 GCA_903870955.1 uncultured beta proteobacterium | reverse complement strand
CCGGGGTGATGTTGTTGGACTTGCAAACCAACCGCCACCAGCAGGCTGAACTCGATCTGGAGGACGACCGGATTGAAGACCGCAGTCGCCTCATGTTGGCCCTTGACACGCTGAACCGGCGTTTTGGCAAAGGCAAGGTGCACCTTGCAAGTTCTGGACTTGCAGGGAATCAACGCACATGGTCCATGCGGCAGGAGCGCAGAACTCCGGGGTATACGACGTGCTGGGCGGACATTCCCATTGCGAGGGCCAGTTGATGGAAACTTGTAGGAATGGAATCAACCTGAAGAAAGTGCATGCCAGGCGCCTGCGCGAAATTTACCGCTCGGCCGGATGGCCCTGCCTGGACATCGTAGAGATCGAATTGTTAGCGGCCGGGCTATTGGAGCGGCTGACCGATCCCGGCGGACATGAACGGGTACGCGTGACAGACCTCGGCATCCACTACCTGGCTGCCGCCGCGCAATCCAATCGCGGGTCGCTCAATACCCACAATGAACTCGTGCATCGCATCGCGCAAAACCTGCTGCGGGATGGGCGACTCGTGTGGACCAACCTGAGCCTGCGCGCCAAGGTAAACGTTAACGTAGACGTTGACGGTGGTGAAGGCCAATGGAAGTACTGCATGCCTGACGTTTTCTCCATCCGCAACTCATCGGTGCAGGCTTATCTGGAACCCGTGGTGCATGAAATCAAAGTCAGTCGGGCTGATCTGTTAGGCGACTTGAAACGGCCGGAGAAACGACAGGCCTACCTGGAACTCGGTGGCCAATGCTGGTATGTGTTGGGTCGCGATGCCAAGGATCGGCCAATTGCCAAAGCCGATGAAATTCCTGTTGAGTGCGGCGTGATGCAAGTGATGGGAGACACCGTTGACATATTGCGCATGGCGCCCAAACGACCCTTCCGTCAGTTGCCATTCGGGGTGTGGATGACGCTTGCAAAAGCGACGCCCGTAGGACCCGAATTTCAGAGCACCAAGCAACTATAAATATCGATCCCAGTGCTATTCCATGCATCATTTTGGGCACTCGGGAAAAACCGCACATTTGATAGCTCTGCGAAAACTATTCAGGCCTAAAACGCCCGTCTTAAGCAACTCCTAAGACAGTATCTAAAACCCCCATAAATGGGCGTGCAAAAGTAGAAGTCACCCTATTTCAAATGCGGGTCTACCCACCCCTTGTGCGAAACGCACTTGCCTAACATGGGTTCTCGGTCAACGCAATCGTGAAAACCTGTGTATCTGACACGCGGCCGTGGTAGGCGCACCAAAAAGATACATGCACTTTTAGATGTCACTCAGGAAAGGGAACTTACCGTGAAAACTATTGAATTTCCACCGCTTCAACAAGCGCACAAAAAGCACCATCCATTAACCATCGCATTGCATTGGGGCACGGTGCTTTGCATTGTGATTGCCGTGGGCTCTATTCTGTTTCGCGATGCGCTAGGCGACAAATTCTGGCGCATATTGTTGTTGGAAGTACATAGGCAGTGCGGCTTGCTGATCATGCTGGCAGTTGCCGCAAGACTCTATGTGCGCCAGCGCCACGGCATGGCCAATCACATGAAGGGTATGCCACCACTTTTGCAATGGGCCGCCAAAGCTGCGCATTGGATGCTGTATGCCGCTCTGGTGGCATTGCCTCTGCTGGGCTGGGCCGCCACCAACGCGCACAACGTGGGTGTGCGCCTTTTCGGATTGATTCCCCTGCCCTGGATCACCGAGGTAGATAGCGAGTGGGCAGACACCCTGACGGATTACCACTCTTTAGGCGCATGGATTCTGCTAGGCATGGTCGTGATGCACGTCGGCGCAGCCCTGTTCCACCACTTCATTCGCCGCGACGCGGTGCTGTGGGCCATGTTGCCCGACAAGACAGCCAAGTTGCCCGAACTCGCCCCCAGCGCATTGCGTGGACGTCGCGAAATTGCCAAATAAATTCAGTAGGAAAAATTACGAAATGAAAAGCTCCCATGTTTTTTCACGCCTGCTCAGCGTGTTGTTACTGGCAATGGCGACACAAGCACTGGCGGCCGATGCTGCCAGTGCTGAAAAGTTGGCCAAACAAAGCAATTGCTTCAAGTGCCACATGATCGATCAGAAGAAGGAGTCCACTTCCTGGCACGACATCGCCGTCAAATACCGCGGCAAGCCCGATGCCGAAGAAAAACTAACTTATCACCTCACGTCTGGTGAGAAGGTTAAGTTTGATGACGGCCACGAAGAAAACCACAAGATAGTTAAAAGCAAGGACCCGGTTGAAATCAAGAACCTCGTGTCCTGGATTCTCTCTCTATAAATAACCCCGTCAGGGATCGAAAAATGAAACTTGCGCGATT
>CAIQEX010000083.1 GCA_903870955.1 uncultured beta proteobacterium | reverse complement strand
TCAATTCGATGGAAAAAGTGTTACCCATGTGTGCGCACAAGTGTTACCTATGTCCCCGGTCTATACACGGGGGGTAAGGGGTTGGGGGATGGGGGAGTAAAAAAGAAGACGCTGGAGTAAAAAAACAAAAGAAGGAGCCAAAAAAACAGAAGAGGGAGCTAAAAAAGAAGGTCTTAACAAGCTATCCACCACCCGCCAGATCGCACGCCTAAAATGTGCGAATGATTTCACGCGAACCAACCCTTGAACGCTTGGCAACCGCCAAGTCCCTACTTCTTACCCCCTTTGGCCTGGATGAAACCCATCTGGCCCGGGCCCTGAATGAAATCAAGGCGCACAAGGTCGATGAGGCGGATCTTTATTTCCAGTACACCCGCTCTGAGGGTTGGAGCCTGGAGGAGGGGATCGTCAAGACCGGCTCGTTCAGCATCGACCAGGGTGTGGGTGTGCGGGCTGTCAGCGGCGAAAAGACGGCTTTCGCCTATTCCGACGATATTTCCGAAGCTTCCCTGCTGGATGCTGCGCGCACGGTGCGCACGATCTCCAACGCGGCCAAGTCGGCCCGGGTGAAGACCGCAACGCAAAAAATTGCCGGTGCCCGCAGCCTCTACACCGCGGTGGATCCCATCTCTACGCTGGACAGCCAGACCAAGGTCGATTTGCTGGGCAAGGTGGAGCGCATGGCGCGCGCCAAGGACCCGCGCGTTGCGCAAGTCATGGCCGGTCTGGCCGCCGAATATGACGTGGTGCTGGTGGCGCGTGCCGACGGCACGATCGCGGCCGATGTGCGGCCGCTGGTGCGACTCTCTGTCACCGTGATCGCCGAGCAAAAGGGGCGTCGCGAGGTGGGTTCTGGCGGCGGCGGTGGTCGCTTTGGCCTGGCTTATTTCAGCGATGCGCAGATTCAGGAATACGTTGACCAGGCGGTACACGCCGCCCTGACGAATCTGGATGCGCGCCCGGCACCTGCAGGTGAAATGACCGTGGTGCTCGGCTCTGGCTGGCCAGGGATTTTGTTGCATGAAGCCATTGGCCATGGGCTGGAAGGCGACTTCAACCGCAAGGGCTCCAGCGCCTTCAGTGGCCGTATTGGTCAGCGCGTAGCGGCCAAAGGCGTCACCGTGCTGGATGACGGCACCATCAGCGACCGGCGCGGCTCGCTCAACGTGGACGACGAAGGCAACGCCAGCCAGCGCAATGTACTGATCGAGGACGGCATCCTCAAGGGCTATATCCAGGACAGCATGAATGCGCGTCTCATGGGTGTGGCGCCCACCGGCAATGGCCGACGCGAAAGCTATGCCCACGTTCCGATGCCGCGCATGACCAATACCTACATGCTGGGTGGCGACAAGGCACCCGAGGAAATCGTCAAAAGTATCAAGAAGGGTCTGTATGCCACCAACTTCGGTGGTGGCCAGGTTGACATCACTTCGGGCAAATTTGTGTTCTCCGCAAGCGAAGCCTATTGGGTGGAAAACGGCAAGATCCTGTATCCGGTCAAAGGCGCCACGATCGTCGGTAGTGGCCCGGAGTGCCTTAAGCGCGTCAGCATGATCGGCAACGACATGAAACTGGACCCGGGTGTGGGCACCTGCGGCAAGGAAGGGCAGAGCGTGCCCGTGGGTGTGGGGCAGCCGACCTTGCGCATTGACGGCCTGACCGTCGGCGGTACCGCCTAAGCTTCTGGGCGGCGGGCTTGCGTCCCTTTCTGGCCGGTGCGCGTGACACCTTTCCCATGTTGGTGGGGGCCGCGCCCTTTGGCGTGATTTTTGGCACCCTGGCAATAGGCAGTGGTTTGCCGGTTTGGCTGACTTTGGGTATGTCGCTGCTGGTGTTTGGCGGCTCGTCCCAGTTTGTGGCGGTCAGTCTGATTGGCAGCGGCACCGCTTTGCCGGTCATCTGGCTCACCACTTTTGTCGTCAATCTCCGCCACGCCCTGTACAGCGCAACGTTGTTGCCTTACGCCCGCGAGCTACCGTCTCGCTGGCGCTGGGCCCTGGCCTTTTGGCTCACGGACGAAACCTTTGCTGTCGTGGAAAACCAGTTGCGTCACCATGCCGACGCAAAGGATGGTGCCTGGTACTGGCTGGGCTCATCCTTGGCTATGTATTTCAACTGGCAGGTCTGGACGCTGGTGGGCGTGCTGCTGGGGCAGAGCGTTCCTGCGTTGGCCACGCTGGGTTTGGACTTCGCCATGGTCGCCACCTTTGCCGCCATCGTTGCGCTGCAACTGCATGCACGCCCGGTGCTGTTTGCCGCATTGGTGGCCGGTGGGATCGCACTGCTGGCGCGTGGCTTGCCTTACAAGCTGGGTTTAATACTGGCCGCTGTGGCAGGTGTGGCGACGGGTGTGCTGGTGGAGCTTTGGGCCGAGAAGGTGCGCCAACC
>CAIQEX010000082.1 GCA_903870955.1 uncultured beta proteobacterium | reverse complement strand
CGTAAATGGCAAGGCGACGGCGGCACACACCACCGCCAGCGAGCTGCCGATCAACCAGCGATTCGGTTGACTGTGCAAGGGATTGCGCCGCGTGCGGTTGACGAAGATCACCAACACCTGGGTGGCAATCGACTCGACAAACCAGCCGGTGTGGAACAGCGCCTCGTCCGCCTGCAGCAGGCGGTTCAGCAGGTAGAAGGTCAGGAAATCAAACAGTGAACTGATCGGCCCGATGGTCAGCATGAAGTTACGGATAAAGCGCATGTCCCAGCGCTTGGGGGCGGCCAGATCTTCGGCATCCACCGCATCCAGCGGCAGTGAAATTTCCGACACGTCGTACATCAGGTTGTTGAGCAAAATCTGCAGCGGCAGCATCGGCAAAAAGGGCAGGAACACGGTGGCTGCCGCCATGCTGAACATGTTGCCGAAGTTGGAGCTGGTGGCCATCATGATGTACTTCATGACGTTGCCAAAGGTACGCCGTCCTTCCAGAATGCCTTGGTGCAAGACCATCAGGTCGTGCTCCAGCAGAATCATGGCGGCCGCCTGCTTGGCGACGTCCACTGCGTCGGCCACCGAGATGCCCACATCGGCAGTGTGCAACGAGGGCGCATCGTTGATGCCGTCACCCAGATAGCCCACCACATGTCCGCGCGCCTTGAGGGCCAGGATGATGCGGTTCTTCTGCGAGGGATTGACGCGGCAAAACAAATTGACGTCTTCCACGCGGGCGCGCAAGGCGTCGTCGTTCATAGCGGCAATGTCATTGCCCGTTAGCAAGCCGCGAATGGGCACGCCGAGTTGGCTGCAGACGTGGCGCGTGACGCGTTCGTTGTCGCCGGTGACGATCTTCACCGCCACGCCACTGGCTGCCATGGCCTGCAGCGCCATCCCGGCACTGGCTTTGGGAGGGTCCAGAAAAGCCGCAAAACCGGCGAACACCAGCGCACTTTCATCCGACACCACGGCATGCTGCATGGTCAGCGGCACGTCGCGCCAGGCCACACCCAGCACACGAAAGCCTTCTTCGCCGAGGTCGTTGAACAACGTGTCCAGACGTGCGCGCGCCTCAGTGTTCAGCGCCACCTGCGCGCCCTGCGCGTCGACAAAGCTTGTGCAAAGTTTCAATATGTCTTCGGGCGCACCCTTGACCACCAGTCTGCGACTAGACGTCAAGGCGGGCGGGTTTGCGAACTCCAGCAACACCGAGACACGGCGACGTTCAAAGTCAAACGGCACCTCGTCTATCTTGGTCCAGCCGACAACATCCACTTCTGTGTGCTGCAGGATGGCATCGTCCAGCGGACTCTTCAAGCCGCTCTCAAAATGGCTATTCAGGTAGGCCAGTTGCAGCACGCTCTCTGAGGGTTGGCCTTGCGGGTCGAGGTGCTTTTCCAGGCGAATTCGGGCTTCGGTCAAAGTTCCGGTTTTGTCGGTGCACAGCACGTCCATGGCACCCATGTCCTGAATCGCCGAAGGCCGCTTGACGATGACCTGGAGCGCGGCCATGCGCATGGCACCTTTGGTGAGCGTGACGGATACCACCATGGGCAACAGCTCGGGGGTCAAGCCGACGGCCAATGCCACCGCAAAAAGAAATGACTCCAGCAACGGGCGGTGCAGAGCCACATTCACCAACAAAGTGAAGAGCACCATGACCAGCGTCAGCCGCATGATGAGCATGCCGAACTGCCGTGTTCCCATTTCGAACGCGGTAGCCGGTGCCGCCTTGTTCAAGTCCACCGCGATCTGACCGATGGCCGTGGCGCTTCCAGTGCGGCCAATCAAGGCACGCGCCGAGCCACTGACCACGGAGCTACCCAGGTAGATGCGCTCGCTGGCATCGAGATCCCAGACATCGTTGAGCTCGGTCAGTGCCAGCGTATTGCCAACCAATTTCTTCTCAATGGGGAAAGGTTCACCCGTGAGTTGCGCCTGGTTGACGAAAAAGTCATGCGCCTCAAGTAGGGTCGCGTCCGCCGGAATCAGATCACCCGCCGAAAGCAGCACCACATCGCCGGGCACCAGATCAGCCACGGGCACCTCGCACGCCCGACCATCGCGCAACGCGGTGGCCAGCACGGCCACCTGCATGGCGAGTTGGTTGGCAACTTTTCCGGCACGGTGGGCTTGGACAAAATCCAGGGTCACGCTCATCACCACGATCAGCGCGATGATCAAGGCACCGCTTCCGTCGCCCGTCAACGCCGACAGCACGCTGGCTGCCAGAAGCACGATGACCAACGGGTTTCGAAAGTGCGTTAGAAATTGGAGCAGCAGCGCACGTTGCGTCGAGCGTTGTAGTTGGTTAGGTCCGTGAGCCCGCAGCAATTCAATGGCTTGCTGGCTGCTCAGGCCGGTCATAAAGCGACCAATTGCTTCACAGCGTGGCCATGATGGCTTGCACCAGTTCGGGCGAGATCTCCGGCATCACACCAAACCATGCATTGAAAGCAGGACGCGCCTGATTTAGCAACATGCCCAAACCATTGACCGTGGCATTGCCCCTCAAGCGCGCGTTGCGCAACAGTGCGGTTTCCAGTGGTACATAAATCGCATCGGATACCAAAGCCGTGGTGGGGAGTTGATCGAGTTGAAGGTCCAGTTCTGGCTCTCCATGCATGCCTTGGTTGGTGGTGTTGACCAGCAAGGCCACGCCATTGAGTGCGTCGTGGCGCTCGCTCCAGTCCACGACCTTGATGCCTGATCCGAATTCATCGCACAGGGCCTGTGCCTTGCCTCGGGTTCTGTTGGTCAGGCGTATTTCTGTCGCACCCTGATCGAGCAGACTTAGCACCACGGCACGCGCTGCGCCGCCCGCGCCCAGTACCGCAACCGGGCCCGCATCGGCCTTCCAGTCGGGCTTGGCGTCCAGCAGGCTTTGGATGTAACCAAAGCCGTCGTTGTTGAAGCCGTGCAATGCGCCTTCGGGTGTCACCACTATCGTATTGATCGCACCCATGCGGCGGGCCAACGGGTCAATCACGTCCATCAACTTCATGGCGTTGACCTTGTGCGGAATGGTGATGTTGCAACCCGCGAGGCCCAGTGCCGGTAAGCCACGAATGGCGTCTTCGAGCTTGTCGGGTTGCACGGAAAATAAACCGTAAGCACCTTGCAGGCCGTATTGACGAATCCAATGGTTGTGAATGGTGGGCGAACGGGAATGCGCGACCGGCCAACCCATCACGCCCGCCATTACATACTTGTGTGCCATCCGAAAAGACTCCTTATGATTTGGTTCACCATTCATTATCCGGACAAGTTCGGCGGCAACGCGCGAACCGCAAGAAAACCTGCCCAATGCAATCCGATCAAAAGCCCACTTCGCCTCCGACTGCCCCCATTTTTTGGCAGTCCTTTGGCTATTGGCTCAAGTTGGGCTTTATCAGTTTTGGCGGTCCGGCCGGGCAAATCGCCATCATGCACGAGGACCTGGTGGTCAAGCGCCGTTGGATTTCGGAGCAACGCTTTCTGCATGCGCTGAACTACTGCATGGTGTTGCCGGGGCCGGAGGCACAGCAACTGGCAACCTATATCGGCTGGCTGATGCACCGTACCTGGGGCGGCATTGCGGCAGGCATGTTGTTTGTGTTGCCTTCGCTGTGTATTCTGATTGGTTTGAGTGGGGTCTATATGGCTTTTGGCAGTGTGCCGGCCGTTGCGGGTGCACTGTTTGGCATCAAGCCTGCCGTCACCGCGATCGTGCTTTCTGCCGCCTGGCGCATTGGATCGCGTGCGCTCAAAAGCAACGGTTTACGGGCTATTGCCGCGTTGGCCTTTTTGGCCATCTTTGCCCTGAATTTGCCGTTTCCCGTGATTGTGTTGTGTGCGGGCTTGGCCGGGTATCTGGGCAACCGATTTGCACCCAAGCAGTTTTCCGCAAGTGGCGGGCATGTGGGAAGCGCACAAGCCCATGGCCCCGCGGTGATTGACGACGCCACGCCCACGCCTGCCCATGCACTTTTCACCTGGGCACGTTTCGCTCGGGTGCTTGCCCTGGGCGTGGGTTTGTGGCTGGCAACCATGGCGGGATTGACCTGGCGCTATGGCTGGGACGCGACCTTGACGCAAATGGCGTGGTTCTTCACCAAGGCTGCTTTACTGACCTTCGGTGGCGCTTATGCGGTGCTGCCTTATGTTTATCAAGGTGCCGTGGCGCACTTTGGTTGGCTCTCACCCGCGCAAATGATGGATGGCTTGGCCCTGGGTGAAACCACACCGGGCCCGCTCATCATGGTGGTGTCCTTTGTCGGCTTTGTGGGTGGTTGGACACAGAGCATTTTTGGCGGTGATTCACGCTTGGCAGCAGGGGCGGTGGCGGCAAGTGTGGTGACCTTTTTTACCTTTTTGCCTTCCTTCATCTTTATTTTTCTGGGCGGCCCGTTTATCGAGTCAACCCACGGCAATCTCAAATACACCGCGCCCTTGAGCGGCATCACGGCGGCGGTGGTCGGTGTCATCGTCAATTTGGCCTTGTTCTTTGCGTACCACGTGCTTTGGCCGCATGGTTGGCAAGGCGGATTTGTCTGGCCGGCCCTGGCGATTGGGGCGGGTGCGTCTTTGGCACTCTTTCGCTACAAGGTTGGTGTGATCCGGATCGTCGTTGCGTGTGGGCTGGCAGGTCTGGTTTGGCAATGGCTGCAATAGGCTCAGTCAGGCAAGGGCACCTGGTGTTTGCCTTCGGGTGAGGAAGGCACTTGCGGGTCCAGCGCGTAGTAATCACCGGCCTCGGCGGTAAAAATCTGTGCTGCAATGCGCAGACCCTGTGGGGCATCGAGGCTGCCCGCGGCAATTGACACGCGTGGCCCGCCGGTTTCCTCAAAAAACAGGCTGGAGCCACATACATTGCAAAATCCCCGCCTGTGGCCAGGTACCGCACTAAACCACTGCAGACTGTCTTGCCGCACCAGCTTGAAGTGCTCCCGGCGGCAAGCCGTCGCGGCGACAAAATGGCCGCTGCTGCGGCGGCATTGCTCGCAATGGCAGGTAATGATGTTTCTGAGCTTTCCGGTAACTTCGTAGCGCACGCCACCGCACATGCATCCACCGCTTATGGGCTGATTCATCGCTGCTCCTTACTGAAGATTAGGGTAATCATGTGGCTAATCAGGTTGTCGAATGGATTGTGCCTCCCTAGAATGGTGCTGCAGTGCGGTACATTGGTTGAACCGCACAGGAAGAATGAATAGACATGCCCAAAACCATTGCCAAAGTCGCCGGGTCATCCGACCGCATCATTAAAAAGTACCCGAATCGCCGACTTTATGATACCGATACCTCAAGCTACATCACCCTCACCGAGATCAAGCAATTGGTTATGGACAGCGAGGCTTTCATTGTTCTGGATGCCAAGACCGGCGAAGACCTGACGCGTAGCATCTTGCTGCAGATCATTTTGGAAGAAGAATCGCAGGGTTCTCCCATGTTTACCGCACCGGTACTGGCCAACATCATTCGCTTCTATGGTCACACCATGCAGGGGTTTATGGGTGGGTACCTGGAGAAGAACATGCAAGCCCTGATGGATATGCAGGCGCCGATGGTGAAGGGCGTTATCGGCACCAATGTGTTCACGCAGATGCAGGAGCAGATGCAGAAACAGACCGAGCAATTCCTGGGCACATTCGGCATCAAGCCCTGACCCTGCAAAACTCCGGCAAAGCAAATGCTGGGACAATCGGGGTATGAGCGACGCACTTTCTTCCCCAACACCTGTTTCTAAAGCACCCCAAGTCGGATTCGTGAGCCTGGGTTGCCCCAAGGCTTTAACCGATTCCGAATTGATCCTGACGCGCCTGAGCGCTGAGGGCTACCAGACTTCCAAGACCTTCCAGGGCGCTGACATCGTCATCGTCAACACCTGCGGCTTTATTGACGAGGCGGTGCAGGAAAGCCTCGACACCATTGGTGAAGCCCTGGCCGAGAACGGTCGGGTCATTGTTACCGGTTGTCTCGGAGCCAAGACGGGCAAAGACGGCGGCAACATGGTGCGCGAAATGCACCCCCGGGTGCTGGCGGTGACGGGCCCGCATGCGACGCAGGAGGTGATGGATGCCATTCACCTGCATTTGCCCAAGCCGCACGATCCGTTTACCGATCTGGTGCCCAACGCCTTTGGTGTGGCCGGCATCAAGCTCACGCCGCGCCATTACGCGTATTTAAAAATCAGCGAAGGCTGCAATCACCGCTGTACCTTCTGCATCATTCCCAGTATGCGAGGCGATCTGGTGTCGCGCCCCATTGGAGATGTTCTGACCGAAGCCAAGGCCCTTTTTGAGGGAGGCGTGAAAGAACTGCTGGTGATCAGCCAGGACACTTCCGCTTACGGGGTGGATGTGAAATACCGCACCGGTTTCTGGGACGGCAAGCCGGTTAAAACGCGCATGCTGGAACTGGTGCAGTCGCTCGGTGAAATCGCCCAAGGCTATGGCGCTTGGGTTCGTCTGCATTACGTTTACCCCTACCCAAGCGTGGACGCCATCCTGCCGATGATGGCCAGCGGTCTGGTGCTGCCGTATCTGGACGTGCCCTTGCAGCACAGCAACCCGGATGTGCTGCGGCGTATGAAGCGGCCAGCCAGTGGCGAAAAGAACCTGGAGCGCATCCAGCAATGGCGGGAAATCTGCCCCGAACTGGTGGTGCGCAGCACCTTTATCGCCGGGTTCCCCGGTGAGACCGAAGAAGAGTTTCAGCACCTGCTGGACTTCATGGAAGAAGCTCAGATTGACCGCGCTGGATGTTTCGCCTACAGCCCCGTGGATGGCGCAGAAGCCAATGCCCTACCGGGCATGCTGGCGGCCGAGTTGCGCGAAGAGCGCCGGGCCCGCTTCATGGAGGTTGCCGAGCGCGTGTCGGTGGCGCGCTTGCAGCGGCGTGTGGGTGCGACGATGCAGATTTTGGTGGATTCCGCTCCGGGCCTGGGGAAAAAAGGCGGGTTGGGGAGAAGTTACGCCGATGCGCCGGAGATCGATGGCGTGGTGCGTTTGTTGCCGCCCGAGAAGATCAGCAAAACATTGAAAGTGGGTGAGTTCACCAAGGCCCGCATCGTCGGTGCACAGGGGCACGACCTGATTGCTCAGCCCTTCTGACGCTTCAAGTCGCGCAAGGGCTTTAACAGGTCCGACAGGCCGTTGTGGTCGATCTCGTGCATGAGGTTGATCAGACGGCCGATTTCATTTTTCGGAACCCCCTCGCGTACGAACCAGCGCAAATAGTCGCCGGGCAGGTCGGCAATGCAGCGACCCTTGTACTTTCCAAACGGCATCTCCCGCGTGAGCAAAAGTTGCAGGTCTTCAGGGTTCATGGTGTTCAGTGTGAAACAGGGAAGACAAAAGAAAAAGGCCTGTGACTTACGTCACAGGCCTTGTCTATTGAGTGGTGCCCGGGAGAGAACTCGAATCTCCACACCTTGCGGCGTACGGACCTGAACCGTATGCGTCTACCAATTCCGCCACCCGGGCAACGCCTTAAATTATAACACCGCATTTGGAGATTCTTAAACCGCCATGAACTTTTCGTGACGGACAAGCAACTTTCGCAATGGGCAATTGTTCTGGCCCGCGCTGTGGGGCCGAAATCCCGATGCCATCAGGATGCCATCAAGCTGTGCTCAAATTGACCCTGTTTCTAGCGCATACTCATCGCCATGCATGGCAGGAAAGAGA
The DNA here is from genome assembly GCA_903870955.1 of uncultured beta proteobacterium. Lineage (GTDB taxonomy): Bacteria > Pseudomonadota > Gammaproteobacteria > Burkholderiales > Burkholderiaceae_C > Allorhodoferax. Next base: position 2,503 of record CAIQEX010000082.1, on the reverse strand, counting down.
GTGTTTGTATTAAAAATATGAGCCCAACCAGCGGCTTGCTGGACGAAGTAGAAGGCATTGTTCAGGGACATCGCGATGGTCACGGTTTCGTGTCCCGCGACGATGGTGCCCCCGACATTTATTTACCCCCCAATGAAATGCGTGCCGTGCTGCACAAGGACCGGGTCAAGGTGCGCATTGTCCGCAGCGACCGCAAAGGGCGTCCTGAGGGCCGGGTCGTGGAAATTGTCGAACGATCCACCCAACCCATCATCGGGCGCCTGCTGCAGGAAAGTGGCGTCTGGCTGGTAGCACCCGAAGACAAGCGCTATGGCCAGGACGTACTGATACCCAAGGGCGCCACCAGCGTGGCCAAGGCGGGGCAGGTGGTCGTGGTTGAATTGGTCGAGCCGCCCGCATTGTTCGGTCAGCCCGTCGGGCGTATCAAGGAAGTCCTGGGTGAGGTGGATGACCCGGGAATGGAAATTGAGATCGCCGTGCGCAAATACAGCGTGCCGCATGTCTTCTCCGAGGGCTGTGTAGCGTTGGCCCGGACTCTGCCGGATTCGGTGCGGCCACAGGACAAGGTCAACCGCGTTGATCTGACCGATGTTCCGTTGGTCACCATTGACGGTGAGGACGCGCGCGATTTTGACGATGCCGTCTATTGCGAACCCCATTCCAAAGGCCGCGGCCGCAGTGCCACCAAGGGTTGGCGTCTGTTGGTGGCCATTGCCGATGTCAGCCATTACGTGCAGACGGGCAGCGCGATCGATGTGGACGCCTACGACCGCGCCACCAGTGTGTATTTCCCGCGCCGTGTGATTCCTATGTTGCCCGAGAAGTTGTCCAACGGCTTGTGTTCATTGAACCCCGAAGTAGAGCGTTTGTGCATGGTCTGCGACATGCTCATCACCGAGGACGGTGAGGTCGACGCTTACCAGTTTTACCCGGCTGTGATGTGGAGCCATGCGCGCTTCACCTACACCGAAGTGGCCGCCATTTTGAGCAACACCAAAGGACCCGAGGCGATCAAGCGCAAGGACCGGGTGGACGACCTGCTGAACCTGCATGGGGTATTCCAGGCACTGCTGAAGTCCCGGCAAAAGCGTGGCGCGGTGGACTTTGAAACCACCGAAACGCAAATCGTCTGCGACGAAAACGGCCGCATTGAAAAGATCATTCCGCGTACCCGTAACGTGGCGCACCGGGTGATTGAAGAGGCCATGCTGGCGGCCAATGTGTGCAGTGCGGACTTCATTGCGCAGAGTAAACACCAGGGCCTGTTCCGCGTGCATGAGGGGCCGACGCCCGAGAAAATGGAGACCTTGCGCAATTACCTCAAGGCCTCAGGCTTGGGGATGACGATTGGCGATGATCCCAAACCCGGCGAGTTCCAGGCCATTGCTGCAGCCACCAAAGACCGGCCAGATGCGCAACAAATTCATTCGATGTTGTTGCGGTCCATGCAGCAGGCGATCTACACGCCGACCAATTCAGGTCACTTTGGCCTGGCCTTTGATGCCTACACGCACTTCACCAGCCCTATCCGGCGCTATCCGGACTTGCTGGTGCACCGTGTTATCAAAGCGGTTCTGGAAAAAACCAAGTACCAACTCCCCACCTTGCCCACGCCGGGTGAGGCCCATGCCAAGCTGGCGCGGCGACTTGAAAAAGGACTGTCCTCCAAAGTCAAGGACCCAACCGAAAAGCCGCGCAAAGCCAGCGCCGAGGGCCTTGCCTGGCAGGCCGCAGGCTTGCATTGCAGTGCCAACGAGCGCCGGGCTGATGAAGCCAGCCGTGACGTGGAGGCGTGGCTTAAGTGCAAGTACATGCGCGAGCACCTGGGTGAGGAGTATGGCGGGGTCGTCACTTCGGCAACCAGCTTTGGTTTGTTTGTCACCCTGGACGCGATGTATGTGGAAGGCTTGGTGCACATCACCGAGTTGGGTGGTGAGTATTTCCGCTTTGATGAAGCGCGCCAGGAACTGCGCGGCGAGCGCACCGGCACACGCTATGCCATTGGCACGCGGGTGCGCATTCAGGTTAGCCGGGTGGATCTGGACGGACGCAAGATCGATTTCCGACTCGTGAATGAGGAAGAAGGTGGGAATAGCAATGGCAATGGCCGCGCTTCCGGTGACAAACTGGGTGGCCGGGATGCCAAAGTGCGCTTGCCCTTGGCTGAACGGTTTGAAGTTGAAGTCGGGGGAGGGCGCTCGGCGTCCTTCAAAGCCGAGCCCCGCAAGCGCGGTGCTGCAAAGTCTGGTCGTGCCGCCAAGGCGTCTCCAGCTAAATCTTCGGAACGTTCTTCTGCTTCCTCAAAGAAAGCGGCGCGCAAAAAGCGTTAAAGCCGGTCAATTCCATTGGCAGAGTGCGGATGCGTTCAGCACCGGACCTTGCCAATGGTCAGCTGCCAAGCCGTGTCGGTAGACCGCGTTGCACGCGGCGTCCAGCGCAGACTGGCGGGCCGCCAGATTGGCTCCAATGAGGCCTGCCAGAACCTCTCCGGTGCCTGCTGTGG
>CAIQEX010000081.1 GCA_903870955.1 uncultured beta proteobacterium | reverse complement strand
CTGACGTGCCTGGCATCGCCAATATCGGCTCCAGCAATACGGCCCGCAACACGCCCTTTGTGCGCGCCAACGGCAACTATTCGCCGCTCAGTCGCTAACCACACCAAGCCAATAAGTGGCCCTTTGTGTCACGTGAAATGTCACGTGAAATGTGACGTGAAATGTCAGGTGAAATGCAAAGTGAAATACGGTGTGCGCTGCCACCTAACACACCCAAAGCGGGCATTGCGAACAAGACGCAACAATTTGCGACCAGACAGTAGCCCGAACGGGCTATACCGCAACCCAGCAGAGTGCATTCCGCTTCAAATTTGATTTCCACAATAGCGCCAACGTGAAAGTTTCAGCGCCCAGCAGTCAGTCATCGGGGGTTGCGGTCAGGCCAAATCTGACGCAAATGCATTCGTAAGTGACCCGGGGTGCGGGCTATCACGGTAGGGGTTTGACACGCGGCGTGCCGCGGTGCAAATCACCGTCCTTTTATTGGTAACTCGTTTAAACCACACCTATAGGTAGTTTATGAAACTCAAACTCGTAACGGCCGCTTGCCTGGCCCTGTGCTCTGTCGGTGCTTTCGCCGCCACAGTGACACCTTCTTGCCCCGCCACTCCGACTGCTGACGACCTGATCAACAAGTGCGCAGCCGAAGTGACCTTCTACATCGGTGGTGCTTCTGCACAATCCGGCGCCCTGAAGACTGCCGTTCTGACTCCTGGCGTGCTGTTCGACGCTACCAAGCCTTTCGCCAAGGTGCGTGACACCGCCCTGTCGATTTCTGGTTCTGGCAGCACCACGACCGCTCTGGCCGCTGGTAAAGATGGCAACACCATCGCCTGGGTAGGCTACGGTGCAGCTACCCTGACAGGCGGCGCTGCCGGCAAACGCCTGCACGTGATTTACAACAAGGCCAACGGTTCTTTCGCTGGTGTCAACCAGCTGTTCGTTCCCAAGACCACCGCCGCTGAAAACGTGACGCTGCAGTTGACCACCCTGGCACAGCAAAAGTCTGGCTTGGGCAAGGCTGTTGCCTGCGCTACCAGCGCTGTGGCTGCTGACACCGTTGCCGCTTCCGCAACTTCCCTGGGCTACTCGACTTACGAGTGCGCAAGCGAAGCCGCTTTCAGCGCAGGTTTGGGTGGCGACAAGCAAAAAGCCATGCACCTGGCTCTGGCTGACGTGCGTCCCTCGGAAGCCACTCCCGGCATCTACGGCGGCCTGATCGCCAAGTGGAAACCTGCTGCATTCCCGGCCGTGATAACCGGTATGCAAGGTTTTGGCGTGATCGTCAGCCCTAGCCTGTACACCGCAATGATCGCCAAGGAAGTGGCCGCTGGCCGTCTGCCCTCATCGTGCACAACTTCTGAAACTGTTGGTGGCGCTACCGACGTGCTCACCGCTGCTTGCCAGCCCAACCTGACCACCGCTGCCTACACCTCTTTGGTGACCGGCAACGCAACGACAGTTGACGCCTTCCTGGGCAATGGCGACACCACAAGCAGCCTGATCCTGGCTCGCCGTACCGACACATCCGGTACGCAAGCTGCTTCCAACATCTTCTTTGCTAACCAGGCCGCTACCGCTGCCAAGGCCGCACTGCGCTCAACCGACACGGCCCCTGCCGTTATGGCTGGCAACCCCGCAGACCCAACTCTGGCAAACGTTGTTGGCAACCTGAGCGTGTTTGAGAAGACTGGCACGGGCGACGTGATCACGGCTGTTTCCGGCGCTACAGGCTACGCCATTGGCGTGGTTTCGCTGGATAACGGTTACACCACGACAAAGGCTACTTCAGCCCTCAAGGGTGCTTTGTTCGTCAAGGTCGACGGCATCAGCCCCAACTTCGTCAATGGTGCTTTGGAAGCAAAGCAACGCGGTGGCATCATCTCTGGCTATCCTTTTGTCTACGCCATGCAAGCTCTGACCAGCGCCAAGCTGGCTGATCCTTACAAGGCTCTGGCAACTGCTGTGACGACCGAACTGCAAAATCCAGTCGCTAACCTGACGGGTATCGCTTACATCGGTTCCACAGACGCGACCAAGAACACACCGTTCCTGCGTACACAAGCTGCTGACCCAGCTGGAAAAGTCATTTCCACTGCCAACTACGCTCCTCTGAGCAAGTAAGTCGGTCTTTCAAGCAGGGGCCTGAACGGGCCTCTGTCTAAAAAGCCCAGCGCTTCCCTCGGGGAGCGCTGTTTTTATTTTGGTAACCGGTGGGCATACCCCTGCCGCTCGGGTCTGGTGACAGACCGGTTGGGCGGCATGGGTATGTTGAATCGGATAGCAGGCGGTTAATTTGATGTGGTTTCTAAAATACTTTGGGACGGCGTGTGGGTCGCTAGCGCTGCTACTGACCCTGTCTGGCACCGTTCGGGCCGAGGGCGAAGCGCGCTTTGACGTGCTCGAATATCGGGTTGAAGGCAATAGCCTGATTGCGGCCGAGCAAATCGAGCAGGCCCTCAGCGCTTACCTGGGACCCAACCTCAGCCTCAAGGAAGTCGAGGCGGCGCGGGCCAGCCTGGAGCAGCGCTACCACGATGCCGGCTATCTGACCGTGCAAGTCAGCATCCCGGAGCAAAACGTCGACTCCGGCGAGGTCAGCCTGCAAGTCACCGAAGCGCCGGTTGGCCGGCTGCGCGTGATGGGCGCGCAATACCATTTGCCCAGCAAGATCAAGGCCGACGTGGTTGAGGTGGCCGAAGGCCGCGTGCCCAATTTTCTGGCCTTGCAACAGCGCCTGACCGAGGTCAACAAGTCGGCCGACCTGAAAGTGGCGCCGGTGCTCAAGCCAGGCAAGGTGCCCGGCACCGTCGAAGTGCAACTCGAGGTGGACGACCAGTTGCCCCTGCATGGCAACGTCGAACTCAGCAACCGCCAATCCCCCAACACCACGGCCACACGCATGGGCGCCAACCTGCGCTATGACGACCTCTGGCAACGCGGCCACAGCCTGGGTCTGGGCCTGCAAGTCACCCCGGAAAATCCACGCGAGACCCAGGTGCTGTCGGCCAATTACCTGTTGCCCCTCGGGTCGTCAGGTGACGCCGTCACGGCCTACGGTGTGCTATCGCGCAGCGAGTTCGCCACACTCTTCAACTCACCGGGTCTGGGGGTGTTGGGGAATTCCGAAATCTTCGGCCTGCGTTATGCCTCGCCCATTGAGGGTGAAGCGTCATACGTGCAATCCTTCAGTTTTGGGCTGGACCACAAGAACATCAAGCAGACCCTTAGCCTGTCCGGGCTGACGTCGCCCACCCCCGATTTGCAGTATGTGCCACTCAGCATGGGCTACCGGGGTGTCTGGCCCGGTGACCAGCCCCAAGCGACGACCTTTGACTTCAACGTAATTCAGGGCCTGCGCGGTTTCCTGGGCAATTCCGATGCGGCCTTTGACGCCAAGCGCGCCGGTGCCTCGGCCAGTTTCACCGCCTTGCGCTCCAGCCTGCAACTCAGCCGTAGCGTGCAGAGTGCCGTGTTCACCGGCAAGCTGGAGTGGCAACTGGCCTCCGGTCCATTGGTGTCCAACGAGCAGTTTGTAGCCGGTGGCGCAGACAGTGTGCGGGGATTTCTGGAGGGTGAGCGCGCCGGTGACGAAGCCTTGCGTTTCAGCTTCGAGCTCAGCAGTCCGCCGCTGACCGTGTCGACAAAACGCGGACTTTGGACCCTCACCGGTCTGGTCTTTGTAGACGAAGCCCAGCTGCGCACTTTGCAGGCCAGCGCCGGCCAGCAGTCGCGCTTCAATCTCGCAGGCGCGGGTCTGGGCTTGCGCGTGCAAGGCCCTTCGGGTATCGGGCTGCAACTCGATGCGGCACAGGCTTTGACCGAAGGCGATGTTGCAGGGGGGGGCACCCGCCCCGGCGACTGGCGCCTGCATGGCCGCCTGAACCTGGAGTTTTAAGCATGGCACGCCGTCAACCCAGCCTAAGCCACGCCCTGGCCGCCTTCGTGGGGCGTCGCCCGCGCGAATGTGTCAGCCTGACCCTGTTGCTCGCCGCCGGTGTACTGGTGCAGAGCCAGAGCATGGCGCAAACAACGCCCCGTATCGCCGGCAATGCGCTCCCGGTGCAGGCCACCGACTGGCTGCAGCGCGGCAGTGGGGCCACCTACCAGGTTACGGGCAACACCGCCAATGTGAACCTGACCGGGCCCGCCACCATCCTGCACTGGAACAGCATGGATGTAGGGGCCGCCAGCCGCCTGAATTTCAACCAGGCCTCGGCCACCTCGCGGGTGCTGAACAAGGTGGATGGCGGTGCCTGGCTGAACCGGACCACCATTGAAGGCGCACTGAACTCCAACGGGCAGGTCTACATCTACAACCCCAATGGCATTGTGTTTGGCTCGGGTGCCCAGGTGAACGTGAACTCTCTGGTGGCGTCGAGTCTGAAAATTGAAGACTCGCGTTTTATGGACGGCATGTTGTCGTCCTCAAGTCTGGCCCAGTTTGCGCTGGACCCCTTGTTGAACTTCATGCCGGGTGCGGTGCGTGTAGAAGGCGCGTTGCTCGACAGTTCAGGCAAGACACTCTTCAACGCGGCGACCCTTAACGCCCAGTCCAATGGATTGGTGATGCTGGTGGCGCCCGAGGTCAGCAATGCTGGAGCCCTGAGTGCGCCAGACGGACAGGTGGTACTGGCGGCCGGCAGCAAGGTTTACCTGACGGCCCCGTCGAGCGCAGCCATGCGGGGCTTGCGGGTGCAGGTGGAAAACACCGGTTTGTCAGCTCTGGCAGCCGCTACTTCAGTCACCAACACGACCACGGGCACGGTGGATGTCGCCCGCGGCAATGTCAGCATGGTCGGCTTGGCGGTGAACCAGTCGGGTCGGGTGTCTGCCACCACCTCGGTCAACCTGAATGGTTCCATTTACCTGCGCGCGCAGGACAACTCTGCCGGGGGTGGCGCGCTGGTACTCGGCCCTGGAAGTACGACGACGGTGTTGCCGGACCTGGCGGATACCACGACCACCACCAATGCGCTGCCATTCAAACCATCGGAATTGGACCTCGCAGGCAAAACCATCAGCCTCCAGACCAATGCAAAGGTGGTAGCACCAGGCGGCACGGCCACATTGACTGCCAGAGTCAACGCGTTGCAGTCGGCCCTACTACCCAACGACAGCCGGATCGAACTGGCCACTGGCAGCGTGATCGATGTGTCCGGCACCCAGCATGTCAGTCTGGCGATGGAGAGCAACGTCGTCACCGCCGAATTGCGCGGCGGCGAACTGGCGGACAACGTCCTGCTGCGCGACAACCCGGCAATCCGGGGCAAGACCGTGCGTGTGGACGCCCGGACTGCGGCCAATAGCAACGTCGCCAACCTGGCCGGCTATGTGGCGCTGGCGGAGCATTCCATTGGCGAATACACCAGCGCGGCAGGTTCGGTCACCCTGAGTTCGGAGGGTAGCGTGACCCTGAGCAAGGACAGCTTGGTGAATGTGTCGGGCGGCTCGCTCGACTACCGGTCCGGCTATGTCAACACCACCAAGCTCACCCTGGGTGGGGCCTTGTACAGCATCGAGTCCGCCCCGGCCGACCGGGCCTACGACGGGTTGGTCGATCTGGGCAACAGCAGCCAGAATTTCGAGGCCGGCTACACCCTGGGCAAGAGCGCTGGAAGTGTGCGCGTTGCGGCCCCGCAAATGGCCTTGCAGGGCGATTTAAAGGGTTCCGTGACGGCAGGCATTAAGCAACGTGACCGGGGCGCTGCAGGGGCTCTGCAGGGCGGTGAAATCGTGGTTGGCGCGTCCGACGTCCTCGACCCGCTGGGTTTGCAGGGTGCACTGCACCTGGGTTCTGCCGCCGTCCCAGCGGGTGACATGGCCATGGACGTGGCCCAGTGGGGTCAGTCGGGCTTCACGCGCATCAACATCACCACCGGCGGGTCGGTGACGGTGGACCAGGCGCTGACGTTGCCTGCTGCCAGTCAGGTCACGGTGAATGCCCTGGGTAACGTCGCCATCCATGCCGACGTGGGTACCGCCGGGGGCAATCTCGCCATGACCAGCACCCAGGGTCAGCTGACCGTTGGGGACGGAGTCAAGTTTGATCTGGCCGGGCAATGGCAAAACGACCAGTTCGCAGCCATGCCCCAGCGTGACGCCGCCGGCAACCCGATCGGCAATTTTGTTACGCGCGGCGGTTCGCTCAATCTCAGGGGCAATCTGCTGCAGTTGGGTGACAACGTGGGCGTGGACGTGTCCGGTGGGGCCTGGTTGGCCGCCAATGGCGGGCTCACGGCCGGTGACGCTGGCAGCATCGGTTTGCGGGCTTCGAGTCTGGTGACTTCACTGGACGCGACACTGCGCCTGGGCCAGGGCTTGCAGCTGTCGGGTTACGGACTGAAGAAGGGCGGGGCCCTGACCCTGGCCGGACGCAACGTGGTGATTGGCGGTAGCGCACAACTGGCCAGCCAGACCCGCAATGCGGACGATTTGTTTTTGACGGCTGGATTCTTCAGCCAGGGCGGTTTCGCCAGCCGAAGCCTGACCGCCAGCGGCAATTTGGACGTCTCGGCCGCAACGCTGCTCACGCCTCGGGCCGAGTCCTGGGTGTTGACGCCCTCCTACGCACTGACCTCTTCGGGTCGCATGGCTTCGGTGGCCGCCGTCGGGCTCCTGCCACTGGCCGGTGCCTTGGGAGCACGGCAGTCCTCCAACCTGACTTTGCGCGCCACCAGCAGCCGCAGCCTGTCGGGCGACGGGCTGGGGCGCCTGACGCTGGGTCGTGACGCGGCCGTATTGGCCGATCCCGGAGCCAGCCTGACGCTTTCGGCCGACCAGCAAATCACCGTGGATGGCACCCTGTCGGCTCCGGGCGGGCAGATTTCGCTGCTGATGCTGGCCGCTCCGGCCGGCAGCGGTGGCGGCTATGACGCGGCGCGCAGCGTCTGGCTGGGCACCCATGCGCAATTGCTGGCCACGGGCAGCACCGAACGTACCTATGTCGACAACACCGGTGTGCTGGTCGGTGACGTGCTGGACGGTGGCAGCATTCGCATTGGCCGACCGGACAGCATCGGCACGGGCCTGGCCCCAGCGGCGTCCTACATCGTGGCTGAGGAAGGCGCGCTGCTCGACGTCAGTGGTGTGCAAACCGGCGCGGTGCGCCTGCGTTCGGGCAACGTCCTGAGTGCGCCACAAAGTATCGGCAGCGCCGGCGGCAGCATCAACCTGCAGACCCAGCAAGGCCTGCTGATGGCGGGGCAGATGAAGGGGGCAGCGGGCAGCAGCACGGCGCGCAGCGGCACGCTCAACGTCACTTTGGACCTGGAAAATGCCAGCGGAGAGATCGACCCCACACAGGCCCAGCGCAATATCGTGGTGAGCAACGCGGCGCTGTCCGGTGTGCTGCCGCAAGGCTTGCAGGCCCGCCAACCTATCGTTGGCCGCGAGGGACAGGCCGCATTGCCCCTGGACAGCTTTGCGAACGGAGGTTTAGGCAGCCTGAATTTGAAGAGCCAGGACCGCATCGTCTTCGCCGGTGACGTGAATCTGGCTATGGGCAGCCGGATGACGCTCGACGCCCCGGTGCTGGCCTCCACCGGCGGGGCAACCGTGGTCAACCTGAGCGCTCCGTCCGTGACGCTGGGCAACAGTGATGCCAATTACCAAAACAATGCCAGCGCCGTGAATGGCGCTGGCCGTCTCAACCTGTCGGCCAGCACCATCGACCTGTTGGGCCATAGCGCGACCCAAGGCTTTGGCAACGTCACGCTGCAAGCCAGTGGCGACGTGCGTCTAAGCGGCTTGCCTGTGAAGGACAGCTTTCAAAGCACAGGTAGTTTTGCTGCCGGTCAGGCGCTAACGATTCAGGCGACCCAGGTCTACCCGACCACGCTCAGCGACTTTGGTTTGAATTTGCTCGGGCCCGACAGCAGCTTGCAGTTCTTAACGGGAGGCCAACCCACCGGGCCGGTGCTCTCCGCAGGTGGCAGTTTGAGCGCCACCGCCGGGCACATTCTGCAAGGCGGGCGGGTAAGCGCTCCGTTTGGCAGTATTCGACTGGAAGCCAGCCAGGACCTGACCTACCTGCCCGGCAGCGTGACCTCGGTAGCGGGTGCCGGAACAGTGCCGTTCGGATCCGTGACCAACGGCAGCCAGTGGACCTACCAACTCGGCGAAGACAGCATTGAGTTCAAAGCCAAACCCAGCGCCGACACCACTTTGGGCGAGCGGGCTTTGCCGTCCAAACAGATTGTCTCCAAGGCACCGGTGGTGAATCAGCAAGCCGGGGCGGTACTGGATCTGTCGGGCGGTGGTTCGCTCTACGCCTATGAATTCACACCCGGGCCGGGCGGCTCGTCGGACGTGCTGCAAAGCAGCGGCGGCGCAAAGAACCAGAACTTTGCCATCAATCCCAACTTCAATGCCGCGGCGGCGCCGATTGATCCGCAGTCCGGGCACGATGGCCTGAGCGTTGGCGATCAGGTGTACCTGAGCGGTTACCAGGGTCTGAAGCCAGGCTACTACACCCTGCTGCCGGCGCACTATGCCTTGTTGCCGGGTGGCTACCAGATTCAGCCCCTGACAGGCACGCGGGACATGCAGGCCAGCGCCAACCGGGTCAATGCCGATGGTTCGCTGACGATTGCGGGCGTGCGTCGCTCCAGCACCGATGGACGCGGTGACACGCGCCAATCGGGCTTTGTCTTGAGCAGCGCAGAACTGGTGCGCAAGCGCTCCGAATTCAAGGACTACCAGGCCGACAGCTTTTTCGCCGCAGAGGCCGCACGCGTAGGTGTTGCGACTCCGGCATTGCCGCGGGATGGCGGGCAGGTGAGTTTTGAGGTGTTGCGCGCATTGGCGCTGGACGGCAGCACGCGCCTGTCTGGCACGGCTGGGGGACAGCGCGGCATTGCCGACATTTCCGCACCCCTGATTGATGTGGTTGCAAACCGCAGCGCCGCCACCGGCGAGTATGTGAAATTGGTGGCCGACGACCTGGTGGCACTGGGAGCCGACAGTTTGTTGCTGGGCGGACGGCGCACGCAAGCAGACGCTGCCGAGCAACTGACCGTGACCGCCGACATGGTACGGGTGGACAACAATGCTGCACACCCGCTTAGCGGTTCGGAATTTATCTTCGCGGCGCATGACACGGTGGAGTTGGCGGCGCAGTCCCAGGTGTCGGCCGATCAGGCAACCGGTCGCGAAGCCCGCAACATACAACTCGATGCAGCGTCAGGCGATGGTGCCCTGCTGCGCGCCAGTGCGGCGGCGCAAGTGCAGGTGCAGCGTCAAACCCCCGGCGGCCAGCGGGGGCGGCTCAATGTCGCCGCTGGCGCCAGTCTGACGGCTGGCAATTCGCTTTACCTGGATGCTACGCGCAGCATGGCCTTGGGAACCAATCTGGCACTGCGCGATGGCACAGCACTGGCCGTGCACGCGCCGCGCATCAACCTGGGCAACCAGGTTCCGGCCAGCGCGGAAGGGGTCAGCTTCCAGGGCAACACGCTGCAAAGCCTGTCCCGATTGTCAGCGCTGGAATTGGGCAGTTACTCCAGCCTGGACAGTTATGGCACGGTGCAATTGGGCAGTGCGGACATGCAGCAGATGCGCTTGTCCGCCCAAACGCTGGTGTCGCATGCCTCCGACCTGACACTGAAGGCAAAAACGCTGGTGCTGCAAGGTGTCGCAAGCCCCAATGCCGATGCGGCAATCCAGGACGCCAGTGCGACGGGGCATTTGCTGGCACAGGCCGAGCGCATCGAACTCGGCGCGGGGGCGCTGCATATGCAAGGCTTTAACAGCAGCGAAATGAAAGCCACGGGTGACATTGTGGCCACCGCTGCGGCCGGACAATTGCTGGCCGACAACGCCCTGACCTTGCGCGCGGCGCGCTTCACCACGGCGTCTGCTGCAGGTGAAAAAGTGGTGGCGGGTGGGCAAATGAATTTGGCCACCGTCGCTCCAACTTCAGCGGCGTCGGCCGCAACCGCGCCAGCGCTGGGTGGAAACCTGGTGTTTGAAGGCGACAGCCTGCATGCCAATGCCCAGATATTGACCCCGTCCGGGCAACTCACCCTGCGCGCCGCACACGGTCTGGCTGTTGAAAGTGGCTTGCTCGACGTGCAAGGTGCCGCGGTGGCATTTGGCAGCGGCGCGGCATACGCACCAGCCGGCAGCATCGTGCTGGATGGTGGCAGCGGCAACGTCAGCGTTGCCGCGCCGGCCACGCTGGACCTCTCGGCCACAGCCGCTGCTGCGGGTAGTTTGACCCTGCTGGCCCGGGACGGTGCCAATGGCCAGGTCAGCATGGACGGCAACTTGCGTGCAGCGGCAACTGCAGTGGCGGGTACCGACGCATCGGCCTCGCCCACGCAAGGACGCTTCACCATGGATGTCACAACCGTGGCCAACGCTGTGGCCTTTGACGCCTTGAATGCCAAGCTCAACAGTGCCGGGTTTACAGAATCGCGCGACTTCCGCGTGCGCCAGGGTGACCTCAACCTGGGTGCGCAGGGTCTGGTGCAGGCGCATGACATCCGCATGGCGGCTGACAACGGCAACGTGACGCTGGCCGGCACACTGGATGCCCGTGGGCCATCCGGCGGCACGATCAACGTCTACGCGGCGCAGTCCAACGCAGCGGGGAATCAGGGGCAACTGACGCTCGCCAGCAGCGCACGGCTGTTAGCCGGGGCGACTACCTTGGCCAACAGTGCGGCTGGCAGCCTGGGCGATGGCGGGCAGGTACTGTTGTCGGTGGCCAATGCCGGCGGCGAGAACACCACGCGCGTCAATGGCGGTGCCAGCCTGACAGCTTTGGCCGGTTCGCAAATCGACGTATCGGGCCAAGGTGCCGGTCAGAACGGTCGCGTGACATTGCGCGCACCCCGCGTCGGTGCAGCAGGCGGAACCGAGGTCGCCATTGCCACATTTGACACGTCGGTTTCCGGTGCGCTGAGCACCATCGAAGCCGTCAAAGTGTATAACGCCAACACCATTTCTGAGGCTTCCGATTCCGCCACCAATCTGGATGCGGGAGCGGGCGGGCGCATGTTCCGCGACACCGAAGGCTTCATGCAGGCCCAAAGCGGCGTGGCCCGCAGATTGGGCCGTAGCGATTTACAAGTGACACCCGGTATGGAGGTGCGCGCAACCGGCGACCTCACCGTCTCGGTTAATGAGAACGCCTTTTTGCGGCAGGACCGTGGCTGGGACCTGAACCGCTGGCGCTTTGGCGGACAGGCCGGTACCCTGAGTTTGCGGGCCGGTGGCAACCTCTTGATTGCCGGCTCCATCAGCGATGGTTTTATCAAGGGCAGCAACGAAGTCGCGCTGACCAACTGGGCCCTCGACAGCAGCAGCCAATCGTGGAGCCTGCGCTTGACCGGTGGCAGCGACTTTTCAGCCGCCAATCCACTGGCAACACGGGCCTCGGCAAGCCGGGGTGACGTGGTCGTGGGTTTCGCGCGCGATGCCAATTTCGATGACCAGGCGGTGGCCCTGGTACGCACCGGCACCGGGCGCATTGATGTGGCGGCCGGGCGCGACTTTCAACTCGGCACGGTGACCTTGGTGGACCCCGAAGATGCCACACTGAACCAGGTGTTTGGTGCAGCCCTCTACACCGCCGGCCGAGCCAGTGCGCTGCCAGGCGACTTTGTGGCACCGGTGAATGCAGCAAACGTGGTGTATGCGCTGAATGGCGACGCCGGGCGCAGCGCTGCGGCGTTTGGTCAGGAGGGTGGTGGCATCCGGATTACCGCGCAGCGCGACGTGGTCGGTGCGGCGGTGCCGCAGCAGGTTAACGGCTGGCTGTTCCGGCAAGGCCGCAGCAACCTGAACAGCCAGGGCCAGCAGGCGTTTGAGGTGGTGACCAATGCCTCCAATGGCCAAAGGCAGACCTTGAACACGGCCTGGTGGTCGCGCACCGACTATTTTGGCTCTGGCGTGGCGACGCTTGCAGGTGGCAACGTCGACGTGACTGCGGCAGGGTCGGTGCGTGACCTGTCAGCCAGCGTCGCCAGCAATGCCTATGTCGCCGGCAAACTGGCGACTAGCGAGATGCGTGAACAAGGCGGTGGCGACCTGTCGGTGCGTGCGGGCGCGGACATTCTGGGTGGCAACTTCTATGTGCAAAAGGGACGGGCACAAATCCATGCCGACGGCTCCATTGCGGCAGGCAGCTTGCGTGCCGTGGACCCGATAGCTCCATCGCAGTACGACCCCGACGGATTTCCCCTGGATGTCTACAGCGCCCTGCGCCCGGTTTTGGCCTTAGGCGATGCCAGTTTTGATGTTACTGCCGGACGCCGCCTGGAAATTGAGTCCAGTTTCAACCCAACGCTGACCCTTCAAAACAGCAGCAATCTGGCCACAGATCCCAGCCGCGCAGGTGGGTTGGTTGCGGATGCCCCGTTCCTGCGCCCGGACGTGAATAGCCCGGACGCACAGAACTACAAATACAAATATGCCCAGTACAGCAGTTTCTCCACCTATGGTGCGCACAGTGCGGTACGGCTTACCGCGTTAGGTTCTGACCTTTTGTTGTCCAACAACGCCCAACTGATCGCCAATGCCAGCGGTGGCGGCCTGGGCGGTGAAGGCTCCGTGGCGACCGCCTACACACCCTTGTATGCCTATATGCCGCCGACTCTGCAGGCGGCAGCTTTGAGTGGCAATCTGGGCAGCGCACAGGGCTTTAGTCTGGCGCCGTCGGCTTCGGGTCAACTCGAACTGCTGGCCCAGAAATCCGTCAGCTTGGCCAGCAATGCAGTGCTCTATTCCGGGATATCGGTGTTGGACTTCGCACCCGGCAGCCTGTCCAACCTCACTGCGCCCAGCCT
>CAIQEX010000080.1 GCA_903870955.1 uncultured beta proteobacterium | reverse complement strand
GCTGGTGCGTGCGCTCGAAGCGGACGAGACGCGGAGGAAGAAGCGTCGCGTCGCCGGGCCGCCCCAAGGCGCGACAGCCCCCCTGGGGGGCAGCGCAGCACACGAAGTGGCAAGCGTGGGGGCCTACGATGACGAGGAGTTGCACATCCAGCGTTTCATGCCAGCGGATGCATTGCGCATCCGTGGTCGTCACAACGCCAGCAACGCGTTGGCCGCGCTGGCCTTGTGTGCAGCGGCGGGCTGCGCCTTGGGCCCCATCCTGTTCGGCCTGCGCGAATACCGGGGTGAACCGCATCGGGTAGAAAGCGTGGGCATCCTGAATGGCGTTGAATTTTTTGACGACAGCAAAGGCACCAATGTGGGTGCCACCGTTGCTGCTTTGAATGGTCTCGGTGAAGACCGCAAACTGATTCTTTTGCTGGGTGGCGAGGGCAAGGGCCAGGACTTTTCGCCGCTGGCTGCACCGATTGCACGCTATGTGCGCACCGTCGTGCTGTTTGGCCGCGATGCCCCGCTTATCCGTGAAGCCATCGCAGCGACTGAAGTGCCGCTGCTTGACGCCAGCAGCATGGATGACGCTGTGACGCAAGCCAACCGTGCTGCCCACGCGGGGGACGCGGTGCTGTTGTCGCCCGCCTGTGCCAGCTTTGACATGTTCAAGGACTATGCCCATCGGGCGCAGTGTTTTGTCGATGCTGTGCGTGCGCTGGCGCTGGACAGTGGTTCGGATCTGGAGACAGCGCTGTGACCGCATTCGTGTCCACCATGAAGGGCTGGTTCTCGCGCATGCCGGGAACGTCCGCATCGGGCGTGTTGCCGGTGCGTCTGGGCGGTCGCGGTAGCTTCTCGACCCACACGGCAGCGGCGCAGGTGCGCGGATTCGACCAACCCCTGGTGTGGATCACCGTGGCCTTGCTGCTGTGGGGGCTGGTGATGGTGTACTCCGCATCGATTGCCATGCCGGACAACCCGCGCTTTGCCAACTATGCACACACCCACTTTCTGGTGCGTCACATCCTGTCTATCGGGGTGGCCTTTGTGGCTGCGCTGTTGGCGTTTCAAGTGCCCGTTGCGACCTGGGAAAAGGTGGCTCCCTATCTGTTCATTGCCTCTCTGGTGCTGCTGATGGCGGTACTGGTGCCCTTTATCGGCAAGGGTGTAAACGGCGCCCGGCGCTGGATCGCTTTGGGCATCCTGAACTTTCAACCGTCAGAGTTGGCCAAGTTCGCCGTGGTGCTGTACGCCGCCGATTACATGGTGCGCAAGATGGATGTGAAGGAGCGCTTCTTCCGCGCCGTGATGCCCATGGGTATTGCGGTGGCGGTGATCGGCCTGTTGCTGCTGGCCGAGCCCGACATGGGCGCCTTCATGGTGATTGCCGTCATTGCCATGGGCATTCTGTTTTTGGGCGGCGTCAACGCCCGCATGTTCTTCCTGATTGCCGCCATCTTGGCAATCGCTTTCAGCTTGATGATTGCCTTGAGCCCCTGGCGGCGTGAGCGCATTTTTGCCTATCTCAATCCTTGGGATGCGGCGTACTCCATGGGCAAGGGCTACCAGCTTTCGCATTCGCTGATCGCCATCGGGCGTGGTGAAATTTTTGGTGTCGGCCTGGGCGGCAGTGTGGAAAAACTGCATTGGCTGCCCGAAGCGCATACCGACTTTTTGCTGGCCGTGATCGGCGAAGAATTTGGACTGGTGGGTGTGCTGGTGGTGATCTGCATGTTCTTGTGGTTGACACGCCGACTGATGCACATCGGCCGCCAGGCCATCGCCCTGGACCGCGTATTTGCCGGTCTGGTGGCACAAGGCCTGGGTATCTGGATGGGCTTTCAGTCGTTTATCAACATGGGTGTGAATCTGGGGGCGCTGCCCACCAAAGGATTGACCTTGCCACTGATGAGCTACGGCGGCTCCGCCATCCTGGTCAACCTGATCGCCATTGCCGTTGTGTTGCGCATTGACTATGAGAACCGCCAACTCATGCAGGGGGGGCGGGTATGAGCAAGACCTTGAACGCCGCAGAGCAGCCCCAAGGCGTGAAGGCCCCCCAGGGGGGCAGCGCAGTACACGCAGTGACAAGCGTGGGGGCCACACATAGTGCACTGGTCATGGCCGGCGGCACCGGCGGCCATATCTTCCCGGGTCTGGCGGTCGCTGAGGCCTTGCGCGCCAAGGGCTGGCGCGTGCACTGGCTGGGCGCACCCGGCAGTATGGAAAGCCGTCTGGTTCCCGCGCGCGGCTTCACGCTGGAGACGATTGAATTTGGCGGTGTTCGCGGCAAGGGACTTTCCACGCTGGTGTTTCTGCCGCTGCGCCTGCTGCGCGCCTTCTGGCAAGCCTTGCAGGTGGTGCGCCGCGTCAAGCCCAACGTTCTGGTGGGCCTCGGTGGCTACATCACCTTCCCCGGCGGCATGATGGGCGTGGCACTGGGCAAACCCCTGGTGCTGCACGAACAGAACTCGGTAGCGGGCATGGCCAACAAAGTGCTGGCCTCTGTCGCTGACCGCGTGTTTACTGCCTTCCCGGATGTGTTTGCCAAAGGCCGTTGCGTGGGCAACCCGCTGCGCGCCGAGTTCCTGGTGCAAGCAGAACCGCAAGACCGTTTTGTCGGTCGCACCGGACCCTTGCGATTGTTGGTGGTCGGTGGCAGTTTGGGCGCACGGGCACTCAACAGCGTGGTGCCTCAAGCGTTGGCATTGATCCCCGAAGCAGAGCGCCCCACGGTGATTCACCAAAGCGGCGAGAAGCAGATTGACGAATTGCGCGCCAACTACGCCGCCAGTGGCGTCACAGCCGAGCTCACACCGTTCATCACCGACACCGCGCAAGCCTTCGCCCAGACCGATTTGGTGTTGTGCCGTGCCGGCGCCAGCACCGTGACCGAGTTGGCCGCTGTCGGTGCCGCCGCCGTCTTTGTGCCTTTCCCTTCGGCCGTGGATGACCACCAAACTTTTAACGCCCGCTTCCTGGTGGACCAGGGTGCGGGCTGGCTCATGCCCCAAGCGGAGCTGACACCTGAGCGCCTGGCTGACTTTATAAAAACAATCGACCGTCCCGCGTTGCTGCAGCGCGCCCTGGCCGCCAAAAAAATGCAGCAACTGCGCGCCACCGATGCGGTGGTCGCCGCTTGTGAGGAACTAGTCAAATGAAGCACGCTGTTAAACACATCCATTTCGTCGGCGTGGGCGGCTCCGGCATGTCCGGCATTGCCGAGGTGTTGAGCAATCTGGGCTACACCATTTCCGGCTCGGATCTGGCCGACAACGCCACCACCAAACGACTGGCTTCCTTGGGCATCACGACCTATGTGGGGCACAGTGCCGACAACGTCAAAGGCGCCGATGCGGTGGTGACGTCTACCGCCGTCAAAGCAGACAACCCCGAGGTGATTCGGGCCCGCGAGATGCACATTCCAATCGTGCCGCGCGCCCTGATGCTGGCCGAGTTGATGCGCCTGAAACAGGGCATTGCCATTGCCGGTACCCACGGCAAGACCACCACCACGAGTCTGGTGGCCAGCGTGTTGGCGCAGGCCGGTCTTGACCCCACTTTTGTGATTGGCGGACGCCTCAACAGCGCTGGCGCCAATGCCCGTCTGGGCAGTGGCGACCACATCGTGGTGGAGGCCGATGAGTCGGATGCGTCCTTCCTGAACCTGCTGCCGGTGATGGCCGTGGTGACCAACATCGACGCCGACCATATGGAAACCTATGGCCACGACTTCAATAATTTGAAGAAAGCCTTTGTCGACTTTCTGCACCGCATGCCTTTCTATGGCACGGCCATCTTGTGCACCGACGACGCGGCTGTGCGCGACATCGTCAACGACGTGACCTGCCCCATCACCAGCTACGGCTTCAACGAAGACGCGCAGGTGCGGGCCATCAACGTGCGCGCAGTCGGCGCCCAAATGCACTTCACTGTGCAGCGCCGTAACGGCGTGGTGTTGCCAGACATGGACGTGGTGTTGAACCTGCCCGGCCTGCACAACGTGCTCAACTCCCTGTCTGCCATTGCCGTGGCGGTGGAACTGAATATCGAAGACGCTGCGGTGCAAAAAGCCCTGGCCGAATTCCACGGTGTGGGACGGCGCTTCCAGCGCTATGGTGATCTGCCCCTGCCCAGCGTGGATGGCAAATCGCGTGGCACGGTCACGGTGATTGACGACTACGGCCACCACCCCGTCGAGATGGCGGCGACGTTGGCCGCTGCGCGAGGCGCATTCCCGGGTCGTCGTTTGGTGCTGGCTTTTCAGCCGCACCGCTACAGCCGTACGCGCGATTGCTTTGACGATTTCGTCAAGGTTATTGCCTTGTCGGACTCGGTGCTTTTGGCGGAGGTCTATGCCGCCGGTGAAGCCCCGATCGTGGCCGCTGATGGTCGCGCGCTGGCACGCGCTCTGCGCATCGCCGGCAAGGTCGAACCGATTTTTGTCGACGACATCCTGGCCATGCCGCAGGCAGCCATCGACAACGCCCGTGACGGTGATGTGCTGGTGTGTATGGGTGCCGGCTCCATCGGCGCCGTGCCCGGAAAGATTGCAGACATGCTCACATTGAAAGGCACCGTGCTATGACGACGGAGGAAGCAGCGAACATGAGCGCCGCCGGGCCGCCCCAAGGCGCGAAGGCCCCCGTGGGGGGAAGCGCAGCACACGAAGTGGCAAGCGTGGGGGCTACACCTTCAGAATTTGGGAGGGTCGCGGTGCTGATGGGCGGTGTGTCCGCTGAGCGCGAGGTATCGCTGATGTCTGGCGGCGGCGTGCTCAAGGCCCTGTTGTCCAAAGGCGTCGATGCCCATGCCTTTGACCCGGCCGAACGTCCGCTCGACGACCTGAAGCGCGAAGGTTTTGATCGCTGCTTCATAGCGCTGCATGGCCGTTTTGGTGAAGACGGCACGGTGCAGGGCGCGCTGGAATTGCTGGGCATCCCCTACACCGGCTCTGGTGTGATGGCCTCCGCCATTTCCATGGACAAGGTCATGACCAAGCGCATCTGGCGCTTCGAAGGTTTGTCCACACCGGCCTGGGCCCAGGTCAGCAGCGCCGAACAAACCCACGCAGCCTTTGCCGAACTGGGTGCGCCGATGATCGTCAAGCCGGCGCGCGAAGGCTCGTCCATCGGCTTCACCAAGGTGCTGACCGAAGACCAGTGTGACGCTGCCTACGCGCTGGCTGCGCAACACGATGTCGAAGTACTCTGCGAGCAGTTCATCGCCGGTGACGAGGTGACCTGCCCGGTGCTGGGCGCAGCGGACGCACCGACGGCCCTGCCACTGATTCGCATCGTCGCGCCGGATGGCAACTACGACTACCAGAACAAATACTTCACCGACGTCACCCAATACCTGGTGCCCGCCGGTCTGCCTGCTGGCGAAGAAGAAGCTATTTCAGCGTTGGTGTGCCGCGCCTATCAGGTGTTGCGCTGCCGTGGCTGGGCCCGTGCCGACGTGATGATCGACGCCAAGACCCGTACGCCCTATTTGCTGGAGATCAACACTTCGCCTGGCATGACCGGTCACTCGTTGGTACCCATGTCGGCCAAGGCCGCTGGCATTAGCTACGAAGACCTGTGCGTGCAACTGCTGCGCAGCACCACACTGGACGCGAAGGCAGCGCCATGAAATCAGCATTGGTCACACCGGTGGACGTCAAACTCATGAACTTCACGGTTGTCGTGCTGGTTCTGGTGTTTGTCGCCCTCTGCGCCGTGGCCGGTGTGCGCACGATCACTCGCGCGAGCCAGTTTGACATTCAGGGAATTACCGTCACGGGCGACACGCGCCACAACAACAGCGTCACCTTGCGCGCCAATGTTGCGCCGCGCATTGTGGGCACCTTCTTCACGGTCGATTTGGCGCGGGTACGCGCTGCCTTTGAGTCTGCACCCTGGGTGCGCCGGGCCGTGGTGCAGCGCGAGTTTCCGAATCGACTTCGCGTGCGCCTGCAAGAGCATCAGCCGGTGGCACTGTGGCGCGGGGAAGCGACCCAGGGCGATGCCCGTTTGGTGAACAGCTTTGGTGAGGTGTTTGAGGCCAATCTGGGCGAAATCGACCAGGACGGTCTGCCCACGCTGGGCGGCCCTGAAGGGCAGGGCCCCGAGGTGCTGGCCATGTACCGTGCCGTCGAGCCACTTTTTACAGCCATGGACATGCCGCTGGAAGAGTTGAGCCTGTCGGCGCGCGGTAGCTGGAGCCTGCACCTGCAGGCGGGCGCCGAGATCGAATTGGGCCGCGGCAACACGGATGAAGTGATACCCCGCGTCGACCGATTCTTGAAGACGCTGACGCAAGTGGTGTCGCGCTATGGGCGGGACCCGAATGCGATTGAGTCTGCCGACTTGCGGCATGAAAACGGATACGCCATTCGGCTGCGCGGTGTGAGCACGGTGCAGCCAGAGGCAGTGAAGAAGTAATGGAACACAGGTGAACGTATGGCAAAAGAGTACAAAGATTTGGTTGTAGGTCTGGACATCGGCACTGCCAAGGTGATGGTGGTGGTGGCCGAAATCATGCCGGGAGGCGAGCTCAAACTGGCCGGCTTGGGCATTGCCCCCAGCAACGGTCTTAAACGTGGCGTGGTGGTGAATATTGACGCCACCGTGCAAAGCATTCAGGCCGCGCTCAAGGAAGCCGAACTAATGGCCGATTGCAAAATCACGCGCGTTTACACCGGCATCACCGGCAGCCATATTCGCGGCATCAACTCCAGCGGCATGGTGGCCGTGAAAGACCGTGAAGTGACCCAGGCCGACGTGGCCCGCGTGGTCGAAACCGCCAAAGCGATCAACATCTCGACCGACCAGCGTCTGCTGCTGGTGGAACCGCAGGAGTTCATCATCGACGGCCAGGATGTGCGCGAGCCCATCGGCATGAGCGGCATCCGTCTGGAAGCCAAGGTGCATATCGTGACCGGCGCCCAGACTGCAGCGGAGAACATCATCAAATGCGTGCGCCGCTGTGGCCTGGATGTGGAATATTTGATGTTGAATCCGCTGGCCAGCAGCCTGTCGGTGTTGACCGCCGACGAGCGTGAACTCGGTGTGGCCATGGTGGACATTGGTGCCGGCACCACGGACGTCGCCATCTTCACCAACGGTGCGATTCGCCACACCGCCGTCATCCCGATTGCCGGTGACCTGATCACCAGCGACATTGCCATGGCCCTGCGCACCCCGACCAAGGACGCGGAAGACATCAAGGTCGAATCCGGCCATGCCAAGCAGTTGTTGGTGGACCCCGAAATTCAAGTGGAAGTGCCCGGCTTGGGTGACCGGGGACCGCGCATGCTGAGTCGCCAGGCCCTGGCCGGTGTGATCGAGCCGCGCATCGAGGAAATTTTCTCGCTGGTGAACCAGAAGATTCGCGAGTCTGGCTTCGAAGAAGTGCTGTCCAGCGGCATTGTGCTGACCGGTGGCAGCTGCGTCATGCCGGGCATGGTGGAACTGGCCGAAGACATCTTCCTGAAGCCGGTGCGCCGGGGCACTCCGCAATACCGCAGCGCCTTGTCCGACATGGTGGCCCATCCGCGTGCTGCCACGGTCATGGGTTTGCTCGAAGAAGCCCGCCTGGGCCGCATGCGCGGCTACAAAGTGGCACAAAAACAAGGGTCCATGAAGACCGCCTTTGGCGGCATCAAGGACTGGTTCATCGGGAACTTTTAAATATGTTGCCCCCACGCTTCTCACTGCGTGTAATGCGCTGCCCCCCTGGGGGGCCTTCGCGCCTTGGGGCGGCCCGGCGGCGCTCAATCTCGCACGAATTGCGCATTTCCCAGGCCAGGGCCAGCCCACATTGGCGATGGCGATGTGTAGACCCACCTGAGTGATCTACAAAAGGCAACTGCGAAGCAAAAACACAACATTTATTCACGTATATTTAACGATTCAGGAGTAACCAAGATGGCCATAGAAATGATTGAAGAAGAAGGTTTTAACCAGGGCACGCAGATCAAAGTCATCGGTGTCGGCGGCGGCGGCGGCAATGCCGTCGAGCACATGATTCGCTCGGCTGTTGGAGGTGTGGAATTCATCTGCGCCAATACCGACGCACAGGCTCTCTCGCGCAGCAGCGCACACAAGGTTATTCAGTTGGGTGGCACCGGCCTGGGCGCGGGTAGCAAGCCCGAAAAAGGCCGCGATGCGGCTGAAATGGCAGAGTCGGAAATCCGCGACGCCATCCAGGGCGCACACATGCTCTTCATCACCGCCGGCATGGGCGGCGGCACCGGTACCGGCGCGGCTCCCATCATCGCCAAAGTGGCCAAAGAAATGGGCATTCTGACCGTCGGTGTGGTGACCAAGCCTTTCGACTTTGAAGGTGGCCGTCGCATGAGCAATGCCGATGCGGGTCTGACCGAACTCGAAGCCAATGTGGACTCGCTGATCGTGGTGCTGAACGAGAAGCTGCTCGAAGTGCTGGGTGACGACATCAGCCAGGAAGAAGCCTTTGCCCAAGCCAACGACGTGCTGAAAAATGCCGTGGGCGG
>CAIQEX010000079.1 GCA_903870955.1 uncultured beta proteobacterium | reverse complement strand
GCTATAGGCGTCCAGCCAGCGGACTTGTGGTGGCGCTTTGACCTGTAACAGGGGGATGGGCAGGCCACAGAGACCCCTCGATTGCCGCCACCAACGTCGGCATATGCACGGGCTTGGACAGAAGCCCTTCCGCACCTGCTTCGCGAATGCTTTGCGCGACGTCCTCGCTCTGATCACCCGATATCGCGATGACCCGGATATGACGGGTGACGGCGTCCGACTTCAACATTTTGCAAATCTGAAAGCCATCGAGACCGGGCATTCGTAAATCAAGCAGGATGATGTCGGGCGTTTGTCCCCGCGCCAGCATGCCGCCACTGAAACCGTCTGCGGCCACCATCACGACAACCTCTGGCATGGAGTTTTCCAGTCCAGCGGTCAGGATCTGCGTGAAAACCTCGTCGTCGTCGATGATCAGAATGCGCAAGGTATCGAGCCGCATTTTTTCTGATTGCGTTTGCCGCTCTTTAACCAATCGCACGATCTCGCTGGCTGGGAAGCGACGGTGCCCGCCCAGTGTCAACTCGGTTTTCAACAGGCCTTTATTGGCCCAGACACGAACACTGTTGGTGCTGACCAATAGCAGGCGGGCCACTTCACTGGCTGAAAAATAGGGCTTGTCCGGAATCTTGATCATGATTTGGCAAGTGTACTAAATAATTCAAATTGAGTTGTGTAATTGTAGCTTTAATCGTTAAAATTGATTTGTGCGAATTATTTGATTCGTATCAAAACCGTACTTTGGCTGTTAGCCGCGCTTCAGCGCCCCCATCAGCAACAGTGCAACAACTACATACACTGAGGGGAATTCAGATGCGTACGAATCTTCCGGTTACCCGAACCGAATACCAATTCGGTAGAGAGCAGACGCTGGTATCGGTGACCGACCTCAAGGGCCGCATAACCTACTGCAATCGCGCCTTTGTCGAGGTCAGCGGCTATTCCTCAGGTGAACTGCTGGGGCAGCCCCACAATTTGGTGCGCCATCCTGAAATGCCGGAAGAAGCCTTTCGCGACATGTGGGCCACCATTCAATCCAAACTGCCCTGGACGGGATTGGTCAAAAATCGGCGAAAAAATGGCGACTACTACTGGGTTCTGGCCAATGCCACACCCATGCTGGATGGCGAGACCATAACCGGTTACCTGTCTGTTCGAACCGTCCCATCCGCACAAGCCGTGGCCGCCGCCGAGAAGTTGTATGCGCAAATGCGCCAGGAACAAAGTGCAGGACGCCGCACCGTGGGTTTGAAGCAGGGCCAGGTGGTACACGTCGGCTTGGCAGGGCAATTCGGACGGCTGCTACAACCCGGTGTGATTGCCAGACTGGCATGGGTACAGATACTGCTGGGGGGACTGGTTCTGGCGATGGTTGCAGCGGGTCTACCCCTGCCACTGGTTGCACTGGGCATGATTCTGGCGGCAGCTTTGGCAGTCTTCTGGACCTGGTCTTTGACCGTGAAACCGTTGGCATCGCTGGTGTCCGATGCCAACCATTTGGCCGCGGGGGATTTATCGCACGCAGTCAAAACCGGCAGCCATGGGCAGGTCGGCCAACTGCAACAGGCACTCAATCAGATGTCGGTTAATTTGCGCACTGTGGTGAGCGATGTTCGCGAGGAAATGGACCAGCTAGGCATGTCCGTGCAGGAGATTGCAGACGGCAATCAGGACCTCTCCGAAAGAACCGAATCACAGGCCAGTAACCTGGAAGAAACAGCGGCATCCATGGAGCAAATCCATGGAAACATTCAGCAAAGTGCGGAATCAGCACAACGCGGCTACCTCCTTGCGGACGACACCAAGGACGTCACCCACCGCAGCAATGAAGCCGTGACACTGGTGGCGAAATCGATGCAGGAAATTTCGCAATCCTCCAAAAAAATCACCGAGATTATTCAGCTCATTGAAGGGGTGGCATTTCAGACCAATATCCTCGCACTGAATGCAGCGGTGGAGGCCGCCCGAGCCGGCGATCAGGGGCGGGGATTTGCGGTGGTGGCCACCGAAGTTCGGGCTCTGGCACAGCGCACCACGGCGGCAGCCAAAGAAATCAAGAATTTGATTACGGCGTCCAACGAACGCATTGATGCCGGTAACAACCAGACCGCCATTGCGCTGGAACGCATGAACGTGGCCCTGAGTGCCGTAGACAAGGTTGCCGTGGTGCTGGAAGAAATCAGTTCCACATCAAAGGAACAAACCCTGGGTGTCTCACAGGTCAACGAAGCCGTGACCCAAATGGATACCATGACCCAACAAAATGCGGCCATGGTGGAAGAGCTCGCAGCGACCGCGCAGTCACTCAGTGGCCAAGTCAAGGAAGTTGGCAATTCAATGCGGCTGTTCCGGCTCAAGTCGGGTGAGCTTACGGTGTCACAAATGGACGCGGTTGAAATGCGCCGTGGCTTTAAAGACGAGGCAGCCAACCCATCGGAATCTGCCGTTGCTTATCTGCCCACCCGGAGCGTTGCGCGTCAGGGCCTTCAGTACCAAGCCCGTCGGTAACACCAAAAATCCCTGGAACGAAACAACCTGATTTTGTCCTGGAATTGGGATCATCCATGGCACAAGAACCCAGACTTACCCCAAAGCTCAACTATGCGCTGATCTTCAATGCCAGCAAAAACAGCCTGTCATTCACTGACAAGGCAAGCGGTGTCATTCTGGATGTCAACGAACGCTGGATCAGCGCCACCGGCATTGGCCGCTCTGAGGCCATCGGTCGCACTGCGTTGGAGCTTGGAATTTGGGTTGACCCGAAAGATAGAGACGCCTGCATGCGGGCGATCCAGGAAGATTCCTGCGTCTCGGACCATGAAGTTCTTTTAAACCTCAAGGGTGTCGCTACGCCGCATGTCATTAACGGCCAAACGGTGATGACAGACCAAGGTGACTGCGTGCTGTGGGAACTGCAAAATATTTCTGCGAGAAGGCAGATTGAGCTGGAAGCGCTGCATACCCGACAGCAACTGCAAAGCATTCTGGAGGCCTCACCGGTCCCCTTGTTTGTTAAAGACGCACACAGCCGTTTTGTGTTGATGAACCGCGCGTGCGAAAGCCAGTGGGGAATTTCTTTCGCTGACCTGAAGGACAAGGACGGCTCAGCGATGTTCCCAGCCAGTCAGATGCAAAAATTTCTGGCGGATGACAAAGCCATATTTGCAGCAAAGGTGCCCGTCGATTTTCAGGAGGTGTATTGGAATAACGCGATGCAGCAAAACCGGATCGGGCACACCTTCAAAAATCCGATTTTCAATGCCGCCGGAGAACCGCTATTTCTGGTTTGCTCCATGGTCGATGTGACAGAGCAGGAGAACACCCGCATTGCACTGCAGATCAGCCAGAGAGACATGAACGAAGCGCAGAGAATCGCCCACGCCGGGACGTTTGTTACCGACCTGGAAACCGGAACCTGGCAGACTTCAAGCTCGCTCGAAAAAGTGCTTGGCATCGACACCAACTACCCCAGAACGGTCGCCGCATGGCAGAGCCTGCTGATCACCGAGGACCGTGCCACCATTCGTGCCCATTTCCGTGCCGCAATGCGCCGCGCCGATAGCCGCTTTGATCTGGAATACCGGATCATCAGACCCCAGGATGGGCAGCTTCGCTGGATCCACAACGTCGGGCAAATCGACTACAACCCGTCAGGCCGGGCGATTCGGGTCACGGGTTTTATGCAGGATATCAGCCAGCGCAAGGCCAGCGACCTGCTCATCGCCAAACACCAGAGCCAACTGGAAGACCTGGTCATGGACCGGACCCGCAAACTGGAAGCCAGCAACCAGGAGTTGATTGCCCAGCAGAAATTCTTGCGTGCGGTCGCAGATGGTGTTCCCAGCATGATTGGTTATTGGGATCGCGACCTGCGCTGCCGCTTTGCCAACAAGGCCTACGAGGCATGGTTTGACGTGAATGTGGAAACCATTTTGGGCATGCATATCAAGGATGTGCTGGGCGCCGACCTGTTCCAGTTGAACTCCTCCCGAATTCAGGCGGTGCTGGCAGGTGAAGCCCAGTTATTTCAGCGCGAATGGCGTCGACCAAATGGCGAACTCGGTTGCATGGCCGCCAAGTACATACCGGATGTGTCGAACGGGATCGTCCAAGGTTTTTTTGTCTTGATCGAGGATGTTACGGAGTTAAAAAGCGCGGGAAATAGCCTGATGCGGCTCAACGAGCAACTCGCCATGCAAGCCCAGGTTGCGACCCAGGCGAATGCGGCCAAGTCGGATTTTCTGGCCAACATGAGCCACGAGATTCGTACGCCATTGAGCGCCATTTCGGGCATGGCCCAACTCATCGGCAGGGAACCGCTGAACCGGGCGCAGTCGAACTGGATGACGAAGCTCCAATCTGCAACCAGACATCTGAGTGCCATCATCAATGACATTCTCGACCTGTCCAAAATTGAAGCCAATAAGCTGGTCTTTGAGGAAAGCCCGGTTGAGGTCGCCACGCTGTTTGAAAACGTCGCCAACATGCTGCAGGAGACGGTGTCGGAAAAAGGTCTGACACTGGTGGTGGACGTGGCGCCAACCCAGCAGCGTTTGGCCGGAGATGCCACGCGCCTGCAGCAAGCTTTGTTGAACTATGCAAGCAACGCGGTGAAATTTACCGACGGTGGAACGGTATGGCTGAAGGGACTGGTTCAGGAAGAGTCGGAGGATTCAGCCTTGTTGCGGTTTGAAGTGCAGGACACGGGCCTGGGCATTTCGCCCGAGAAACTGGGCCGGCTTTTTTCACCTTTTGTCCAGGCGGACGCCGGAACCACACGCAAATTTGGGGGCACGGGTTTGGGTTTAGTCATCACCAAACGCCTGGCAGAGGCGATGGGTGGTGCGGTCGGAGCCGTCAGTGAGGTGGGAAAGGGGAGTACTTTCTGGTTCACGGCAAGACTCAAAAAGTGTCAAAAGTCAGACCTCGAGGATCACCCCGTTGGACCCGCAGAAGCCGAGAAACTGTTGAAGTCCGGTTTCGCTGGACGGCGGGTTTTGTTGGTCGAAGATGATGAGTTCAACCGGGAAATTGGCACCATCCTGCTACAGGACGTGGGACTTTCAGTGTCCTTGGCGGAAGACGGGCAGGCGGCTGTGGATATGGCCCAGCAGTTTTCTTACGATCTGATTCTGATGGACATGCAGATGCCAAAAATGGATGGCCTGGAGGCGACACGCGTCATTCGCAGCACCGGCGCGGCAGCGGGAGTCCCCATTGTGGCCTTGACGGCGAATGCATTTTCGGAAGATCGCCAGCGTTGCCTGGAGGCCGGCATGAATGATTTCGTTACCAAACCGGTCGAGCCAAAGGTCCTGTACCGGGTTCTGTTGCGCCAGCTTATGAAGCGCCGGGCAGCCACTGCGGCTTAGCCAAAACCGGCATTGCAAACCGGATGCATCAATTGTCCGTTGGCACTTCCACCGGAGTCAGCCCGTACACGCTCAGCGCCGTGCTGCGGATCGCCCGCAGCATCACTTCAGCGGCTGGCGACAACAGGCGGTCGCGCCGGGTAATGATGCCAAAGGCCTCCATCTGGCAAGGCAGGTCAATCGGCAAAATAGACACCAGTCCGTGCTCTGCGTAGTAGCGCGCCACATCGGTGGCTAGCACGCTGAGCATGTCACTCATTTGCAGCATCTTGCTGGTGAAAAGCAGGGCCCCCGTCTCGATCAGGTTGACCGGCGCGCGTAACCCGATCTCCTGAAACATCAACTCAAACCGATGCCGCAGCACGCTGCCCGCGGGCGGCACAATCCAGCCGGCTTCGGCCATGTCGTTCAACGACAGGTCTTTGACTTTCAGCATCGGGTGGCCGGTTCGCGCCACGACGCAGATCGGCTCTTCGGTTAATACCTCGTAGCGCAAATCGCTTTTGTCATGTTGGGCAAACAGCCGCGCCACCAGAATGTCCAGTTTGTTCTGGCTGAGCTTTTCGATCAGCACATCGCTGGTCTCGATTTGCAGCGAGACGCGTAAATCCGGGTGATCCGCCTTGACCCGTTGCACCGCCTCGGGAAGCAGCATCAGCCCCGGCGAGGTGATGGCGCCGATGCTGACCTGGCCAAACTGGCCGCTCTTGGCGGCCTGCAATTCATCGTGCGCCTGATTCAAGGACGCCAATGCCACGCGGGCATGGCGAATCATGGTCTCGCCATACCAGGTCGGGCGCATGCCGCGCGGCAAGCGCTCGAACAGCGAAACCTCCAGCACGTCTTCCAGGTCTTTGAGCAATTTGCTGGCTGCCGGCTGGCTCATGCTCAGCACCTGGGCGGCTCGGTGGATATTGCCCTCTTCGGCGAGTGCCACCAGCAACAGCAGTTGCCGGGTCTTGAGCCGGGCGCGGATAAACCAGTGGTTGTAATTTGTCATGAATTGCGGGAAGGACGGGGCTGGCTAGACATACTTGTTTTGCTATGGGAGTTGGGCAATTAGCAATTAGGACATTATCAATCTGCTTCGTATCATCTGCGCTTGCTGCCCTTGCCACGCGCCCAAATTCCCTCAGAAAAACGGATGAACCCCATGCCCAATCAAGACTGTTTACCTGCCGACGGTTATGCCGGCACCCTGGTCACCCGCATCTGGAATACCGCCGGTGTGGCAGGCCCCTCGGTGGCCGTGCTGCGCGCCGATGGGGTTTACGACCTGTCGGCCCATGTGGCCAGCATGAGCACCCTGCTGGAGACTGAAAACCCTGCGGCCCTGGTTCAGGGCTATGCGGGAACGCGTGCCGGTTCCCTGGAGGATCTGCTGGCCAATAGCGACGAGGCCACGCGCGACCTCAGCAAACCCTTCTTCCTGTCGCCCTGCGATTTGCAGGTCATCAAGGCGGCCGGCGTCACCTTTGCCACCAGCATGATCGAGCGCGTGATCGAAGAAAAGGCCGGTGGCGACGCCAGCCGCGCCCAGGCCATTCGCAGCCAGGTGCTGGCGCAAATCGGTGCCGATCTGTCGGCCATCAAACCCGGCTCGCCCCAGGCCATGCAACTCAAAGCCGCGCTGCAGGCGCAAGGCATCTGGTCGCAATATCTGGAGGTGGGAATCGGGCCAGACGCCGAGGTGTTTACCAAGGCACCGGTGCTGTCCTCGGTGGGGACCGGCAGTGCCGTCGGCATACGCGCCGATTCGCACTGGAACAACCCCGAACCGGAAGTGGTGCTGGCGGTCAACAGCCGGGGCGTGATCCAGGGTGTAGCCTTGGGCAATGACGTCAACCTGCGCGACATCGAGGGTCGTAGTGCCCTGTTGCTCGGCAAGGCCAAGGACAACAACGCCTCCTGCGCCATTGGCCCGTTCATCCGCCTGTTTGATGCGACTTTCACCCTCGACCATGTGCGCAATGAAGTGCTGCAATTGCTGGTGACCGGCGAAGACGGCTTTGTCATGAAGGGCGTGAATTCCATGGACCAGATCAGCCGCGATCCGCTGGAGCTCGTAGAGCAAGTCATGGGCGCGCACCAGTACCCGGACGGCTTCATGCTGTTCATGGGCACGCTGTTTGCACCCACCAAAGACCGCGATCAGGCCGGTAGCGGCTTTACCCACCACCTGGGCGACACCGTGCGCATTCAGAGTCCTCACCTGGGCGTGTTGTGCAACCGCGTGCACCATTGCGGCGATGCCCCGCCCTGGCAGTTTGGCCTGCGCGCCTTCTTCAATAACCTGGCGGCGCGTGGTCTGTTGAACGCAAAAGGTTTGTGACATGACAACCACCACCGCCCCGGTCTCGATCCGCCTGCATGCCGATGACGATGTCGTCATCACCCGCCAGCAATTGCTCTCGGGTACGGTGCTGCCGGAAGAAGGTATCACCATCAGCGGCCTGATTCCGCCCGGCCACAAGGTGGCGGTGCGCGACTTGGAAGCCGGTGCACCGGTGCGGCGCTACGGCCAGATCATTGGATTTGCCTCACAGGCGATCCGGCGCGGCCAGCATGTGCATGTGCACAACCTGGGCATGGGCGAGTTTGAACGCGATGCGGCGCAGGTAGCCACGCTGGATGCGCGGCCGACACAGTTCGCGGCCGAGGCCGCCACCTTCATGGGCATTGTGCGGCCCGACGGGCGCGTGGCCACGCGCAACTACATCGGCATCCTGACCTCGGTGAACTGCTCGGCCACCGTGGCCCGCGCCATTGCTGACCGCTTTCGCCGGGACATCTTTCCCGAGGCACTGCAGGACTTTCCACAGGTAGATGGTGTCGTGGCCTTGACCCACGGCGCCGGTTGCGCAGTGGACTCCGAGGGCGAAGCCCTGCAACTGCTGCGCCGCACGCTGGCGGGCTATGCACGGCATGCCAATTTTGCGGCCGTGCTGGTGATCGGTCTGGGTTGCGAGACCAACCAGATCCCGGCCTGGATTCAGGCCGAAGGCTTGCAGGCCGGGCCGGTGCTGCAGGCCTACACGATTCAGGACAGCGGTGGCACCGCGCTGGCCGTGCAGCGTGGTCTGGAGGTGGTGCGCGGCATGTTGCCCGCGGCCAACGCCGTGCAGCGCGTGCCGGTGCCCGCCAGCCACCTCGTGGTCGGCCTGCAATGTGGTGGCTCGGACAGCTACTCCGGCGTCAGTGCCAACCCGGCGCTGGGTGCTGCGGTGGACCGCCTGGTGCGCCAGGGCGGCAGCGCCATCCTGTCAGAAACACCGGAAATCTATGGTGCAGAGCACCTGCTGGTACGCCGTGCGCAAAGCGCCGAAGTGGGTGCCCAACTGTTGGCGCGCATCGCCTGGTGGGAGGCCTATTGCCAGCGCATGGGTGCCGACATGAACAACAACCCCTCGGCCGGCAACAAGGCCGGTGGCCTGACCACGATTCTGGAAAAGTCGCTGGGGGCGGTGGCCAAAGGCGGCACCACGAATCTGGTCGAGGTGCTGGAATACGCGCAGCCCGTCACCCGACACGGCCTGGTGTTTATGGACACCCCCGGCTACGACCCGGTGAGTGCCACCGGACAGGTGGCCGGTGGCGCCAACCTGATCTGCTTCACCACCGGACGTGGCTCGGCCTATGGTTGCGCCCCGGTGCCCTCGCTCAAGCTGGCCACCAACAGCCTGCTGTGGCAACGCCAGGCGGCCGACATCGACATCAACTGCGGTGGCATTGTGGATGGCGAATGCACGGTAGACCAGATGGGCGAGCAAATCTTCCAGGCCCTGCTGCGCATGGCCTCGGGCGAACTCAGCAAGAGCGAAATCCATGGCTACGGCCAAAACGAATTTGTGCCCTGGCAACTCGGTGCGGTGACCTGAGCTTGCAGCGCTCCCCCACCTCCAATGATGATTTAGGAAACCTATGCTGACCATCGTTTGTGAAACCCCTGGAAATCTGCGTGCCGAACAACGCGCACGCCCTGTCTGCGCACCTGGCGAAGTGCTGGTGCGGGTGCGCCGCGTGGGCGTTTGCGGTACCGATCTGCACATCTTTGGCGGCACCCAGCCGTTCCTACAATACCCGCGCGTCATGGGCCACGAGTTTTCCGGCGAGGTGGCCGAGGCGCCGCAGGGCGGGCGTCTGGCCGTTGGCGACACGGTGTATGTGATGCCCTATTTGTCCTGCGGCCAATGCATTGCCTGCCGACAGGGCAAGACCAATTGCTGCGTCGCTATTCAGGTGCTGGGCGTACACCGCGATGGCGCCTTTTGCGAATACCTGGCCCTACCCGAACAGTTTGTGCACAAGGCCGAAGGCGTGACGCTGGACCAGGCCGCCATGGTCGAATTTCTGGCCATTGGCGCACATGCGGTGCGCCGCGCCCAGGTGCGTCCAGGCCAGCGCGTGCTGGTGGTGGGTGCCGGGCCTATTGGCATGGCCGCCATGATTTTTGCCGGGCTGCGTGGTGCCCAGGTTACGGCGCTGGACGCGCGTCAGGACCGGCTGGAATTCTGCCGGCGCGAGCTGGGTGTGGCCGCTGCGGTCACGCTGGGCGCTGATGACGAAGCCCGGTTGCGGGATGCAACCGACGGCGAATTTTTTGATGTGGTGATGGACGCCACCGGCAATGCAAAGGCCATGGAACGCGGCCTGCAGTTTGTCTGCCACGGCGGCAGCTACGTGCTGATCTCGGTGGTGCAGGGCAGCATCAGTTTCTCGGACCCCGAATTCCACAAGCGCGAGACCACCCTGCTGGGCAGCCGCAACGCCACGGCCGAGGACTTTGAGACCGTGCTGCAGGCCATTCGTGCCGGGCAGGTGCCCTGCGCAGCGCTCAACACGCACCGCATGCCACTGGCCGATGTGCCTACTGACTTTGCCCAGCTGTTGGACCCGGCGCGCGGTGTCGTCAAGGCCCTGATCGAGGTCTGAGCATGTTCCAGCCCATCGTGCAGTTTGGTACCAGCCGCTTCTTGCAGGCGCATGTGGATTTGTTTGTCTCGCAAGCGCTGGCTGGCGAAGCCGGTGCCAGCCATGCGCTGGGCGGCATCACCGTGGTGCAGACAACCACCCGTGCAGAGGGCGCCGCGCGGGTGGCGGCGCTGGCCACCGGCGCGCCCTACCCGGTGCGGGTGCGTGGCTGCCAGGATGGCGCCCGCATCGATCAAACCTATTACGCGAACGCGATTCGCGGCGCGCTGCAGGCCGACACCCAGTGGCCGCAGGTGCGTCAGGCGGTATTGCACGCGCAGGTGCTTGTTTCCAATACCGGAGATACCGGTTACGCACTGGATCTGGCTGATGGCCCGGCCATGCTGGCCTCAGACGGCGCGGTACCGGCCAGTTTTCCGGCCAAGTTGCTGGTGCTTCTGGCTGGCCGCTGGCAACAGCGCCCGGACGCGCCGCTGACCCTGCTGCCCTGCGAGCTGGTGCAAGACAACGGCGACGTGCTGCGCCAGTTGCTGATCCGCCTGGCCCAGCGCTGGGCCTTAAGCCAGACTTTTTGCGTGTGGTTGCAGCAGCACTGCGTGTGGGCCAATTCGCTGGTCGACCGCATCGTCTCCCAGGCGTTGGAGCCGGTCGGTGCGGTGGCCGAACCGTACGCTTTGTGGGCGGTACAAAGACAGGTCGGGCTGGTTATGCCGTGCCAGCATCCGTGCATCGTGCTCACGGATGACCTGGCGCGCTACGAGCGGCTGAAACTCTTTTTGCTCAATGCGGGCCACACCTATTTAGCCGAACGCTGGCACGCCTTAAAGCGCCCGCCCCGTCAGACCGTGCGCGAAGCCATGTCGGATAGCCAGCAGCGTGGTGAACTGGAATCCTTCTGGGACGAGGAGGTGCTGCCGGTATTTGACTTGCTGGGGCAATTGCCACAGGCCCAGGCCTATCTGGCCACGGTGCGTGAGCGCTTTGAAAACCCGTTTCTGGAGCACCATATCGCCGACATCTTCCAGAACCACGCGCAGAAAAAGCAGCGCCGCTTTGCGCCGCTGCTGGCTTTGGCTGAGCAGCACGGCAGTACCTTGGCCTTGTCGCGCATGCACGCGGCGCTGGCCAGCGCAGCCACCGAACCCCTCAGCGGAATCACTGCAAACTAAGGGTAATTACCAATCCACGTTTTGCTATAGAAACTGCCCTAATCTCAATTGGAAGATTATCGATAGCGTTCTTATGATGCAGCTTCTTTGACCACCGGCCAAAGAGTAACTAAACACTCAGGAGACATACAGTGAACGCTCGCAGATACACACTCAAGGCACTGGCCGCCGGTCTGGCACTCGGTTTTTCGCTCATTGCACCCGTTGCACAAGCGCAAGACAAGGGCACCGTTGGCGTGGCCATGCCAACCAAGACTTCCACCCGCTGGGTGAGCGACGGCAACAGCATGGTTGCCGCTCTGGCCGCCAAGGGCTACAAGGCCGACCTGCAGTACGCAGACGATGACATCCCCAACCAGTTGGCCCAAATCGAAAACATGATCACCAAGGGCGTGAAGGTTCTGGTGATTGCCTCCATCGACGGCACGACGCTTTCCAACGCGCTGCAAAAAGCCGCTGACAAGGGCATCAAGGTTGTGGCCTATGACCGCCTGATCGTCGGCAGCAAGAACGTTGACTACTACACCACCTTCGACAATTTCCAGGTCGGCGTGCTGCAAGCCCAGTCGCTGGAAAAAGCACTCGGTCTGAAAGAAGGCAAGGGCCCATTCAACATCGAACTGTTTGGCGGTTCGGCTGACGACAACAATGCCTTCTTCTTCTACGACGGCGCCATGTCCGTGCTGCAGCCCTACATCGACAAGGGCAAGCTGGTGGTGCAGAGCAAGCAGACCGGCATGAACAAGGTCTCCACCCTGCGTTGGGATGGTGCTGTGGCCCAGGCCCGCATGGACAACCTGCTGAGCGCCTACTACGGCAACAAGCGCGTCGACGCTGTGCTGTCCCCCTACGATGGTTTGAGCATCGGTATCCTGTCCTCGCTGAAGGGCGTGGGCTACGGCTCGGCTTCGCAGCCTTATCCGTTCGTCAGCGGACAGGATGCGGAAGTGCCCTCGGTGAAGTCCATCATCCGCAAGGAACAGTACTCCACCATCTTCAAGGACACACGTGAACTGGCCAAGGTCACTGCCAATCTGGTGGACGCAGTCCTCTCCGGCAAGCAGCCCGAAATCAACGACACCAAGACCTATAACAACAAGGTCAAGGTGGTGCCCTCCTACCTGCTCAAGCCCGTGCCGGTGGATCTTTCCAACTACAAGCAAGTCTTGATCGGCAGCGGCTACATCAAGGAAGAACAGCTCAAGTAATCTCTATTTGGGGCTAAAGTGAGAGGCCCTGTGCGCATCTGCACAGGGCCTTTTTAATTTCAACAACCAGAGACAGGCAAGGCAATGGCAGAACCCATTCTTGAAATGCGTGGAATCAAGAAATCCTTCCACGGGGTACGCGCTTTAAGCAACGTCAATCTAAGCGTGATGCCGGGCGAGATCCATGCCATCGTGGGTGAGAACGGGGCCGGTAAATCAACCCTGATGAAGGTTTTGTCGGGCGTCTATCCGGATGGAGACTTCGAAGGCCAGATCAAATTTCTGGGTCAGGATTGCCACTTCAAAGGCAT
This sequence comes from uncultured beta proteobacterium, assembly GCA_903870955.1. Lineage (GTDB taxonomy): Bacteria > Pseudomonadota > Gammaproteobacteria > Burkholderiales > Burkholderiaceae_C > Allorhodoferax. The sequence continues at coordinate 5,395 of CAIQEX010000079.1, read as the reverse complement.
CGCCGACAGCGAGCACAAGGGCATCATCATCATTCACCAGGAGCTGGCACTGGTGCCTTTGTTGTCGATTGCCGAGAACATTTTTCTGGGCAACGAACAGGCGTCCTCTGGCATCATCAACTGGACCACCTCGTTTGTAAAAACCCAGGCGCTGCTGAAAAAAGTAGGCCTGAAAGAATCACCCAATGCGCTCATCACCAACCTGGGTGTGGGCAAGCAGCAGCTGATTGAAATCGCCAAGGCCTTGTCCAAGGAAGTCAAACTGCTGATCCTGGATGAGCCCACCGCGAGTCTGAACGAGACCGACAGCGATGCCCTGCTGGAGTTGCTGCTCGACCTGAAGCGCCACGGCATTACCTGCATCCTGATTTCGCACAAGCTCAACGAAATTTCCAAGGTGGCGGACAGCATCACCGTGCTGCGCGATGGCGCCACCGTCGCTTCGCTGGATTGCACGGCGGGCAAGATCAGCGAAGACACGGTGATCCGCCACATGGTGGGCCGTGAGATGGCCGACCGTTACCCCCGGCGCACGCCCTATAGTCATTCGCCGGGCCGCCCCAAGGATGACTGCACCCCCTCGGGGGGCCAGGCACAGCCTGGACTGGGGGCTAATTCTGGCGATATAGTTTTTGAAGTCAAGAACTGGAAAGTGCACCACGAGGTGCACCCGGAGCGCGTGGTCATCAAGGGCGTCGACCTGCATGTGAAGCGCGGCGAGATCGTCGGCATTGCCGGCCTGATGGGCGCGGGCCGCACCGAGTTGGCCATGAGCATCTTCGGCAAAACGTATGGCCGCGACATCAGCGGCGAAGTTTTCCTGCACGGTAAAAAGGTCGACACCAGCACGGTGCAAAAGGCCATCAATAACCGCATTGCCTACGTCACCGAAGACCGCAAAGGCTACGGCCTGGTGCTGGAGGAAACCATTGCCTGGAACACCACACTGGCGAACCTCAATGCAGTCTCGACGAATTCGGTGATCGACGAAGGGCGTGAGTACAAGGTGGCCGAGGATTACCGGCGCAAGTTGAACATCCGCAGCCCGGATGTGTTTGCCCGCACCGTCAATCTGTCAGGCGGCAACCAGCAAAAAGTGGTCTTGAGCAAATGGCTCTTTTCCGACCCCGAGGTGCTGATACTGGATGAACCGACCCGCGGTATCGACGTCGGTGCCAAATACGAGATTTACACCATCATCGCGCAGCTCGCAGCCGAGGGAAAATGCGTGCTGATGATCTCCAGCGAAATGCCCGAATTGCTGGGTATGTGCGACCGCATCTGCGTTCTCAACGAAGGCGCATTTGTCGCCGAATTTACGGCCGCCGAGGCGACCCAGGAAAAAATCATGCGATCCATCGTGACATCAGGAGCTAACTGAAATGGCAACCCAAACTGCAGAAACCAACGCCACCGAAGTGGTCAGTGGCGGCAACTTCTTGAAAAACAATTTGCGTGAATACGGACTGCTGCTGTCCCTGGTGGTGATCATGGTCTTCTTCCAGGTCGAGACCAACGGCACCCTGTTTCAGCCGCTGAATCTGACCAACCTGATCCTGCAAAACAGCTACATCATCGTCATGGCGCTGGGCATGCTGCTGGTGATTGTGTCCGGCCATATCGATTTGTCGGTGGGCTCGGTGAGTGGTTTTGTGGGTGCCTGCGCGGCCGTGCTGATGGTCAACAAAGGGATGCACTTTGTACCGGCCACCATCATCTGTCTGGTGCTGGGTGGCGTCATCGGTGCGGCCCAGGGCTACTGGGTGGCGTTTTACAAAATACCGTCTTTCATCGTGACGCTGGCGGGCATGCTGGTGTTCAAAGGTCTGGCGCTGGCGGTGCTGGAAGGCTCGTCCGTCGGCCCCTTCCCGGAAAACTTTCAGTTGCTCAGCACCGGTTTTATTCCCGACCCGCTGCATGGCGAGACGCTGCGTGTGACCTCGCTGGTGGCGGGGCTGCTGATGGCCCTGGTGCTGTTGGTGACCAAGGTGCGCGGCCGCGCCGAGCGCGTCAAGCACGGTATGGAAAGCGAGCCGGCGGTTTTGTTCATGGTGAAGAACCTGGTCTTCGCCGGCATGATCGCCGCCTTCAGTTACATGCTGGCCTCGTACAAGGGCTTGCCCAATGTGCTGATCGTCATGCTGGTGCTGATGCTGGTGTATGACTTCGTCACCTCACGTACCACCGTGGGCCGACGTATTTATGCCTTGGGTGGCAACGAGAAGGCGGCGCGCCTTTCGGGCATCAAGACCGAACGCCTGACCTTCTACACCTTCATCAACATGGGCATGTTGTCGGCTCTCGCCGGCCTCATCTTTGCGGCGCGCCTGAACACCGCCACACCCAAGGCCGGTCTCGGCTTTGAGCTGGATGTGATTGCTGCCTGTTTCATCGGTGGCGCCTCCGCATCGGGCGGCGTCGGCAAGGTGCTGGGTGCCGTCATCGGCGCCTTCATCATGGGCGTGATGAACAACGGCATGTCCATTATGGGCATCGGCATTGATTACCAACAGGTGATCAAGGGGCTGGTGCTGTTGGCGGCGGTCTGCGTGGACGTCTACAACAAGAAGAAATAAAAACTAGCCGGCGCGCCTTGTGCGCACCGCCGCTGCCAGTTGCTCCAGCACCGGCACCGTCTGCGCCATGCTGATGCAGGCGTCGGTCACCGACACGCCATGCTTGAGCGGCACACCGGGTGTGATGTCCTGGCGCCCTTCTTCCAGGTGGCTCTCGATCATCATGCCGGTGATGCGCTGATCGCCGGCTGCAATTTGCGCTGCAACATCGGCCGCCACCACGATCTGACGCTGGTGCTGCTTGCTGCTGTTGGCGTGGCTCACATCGATCATCACCTGCTCGCGCAGGCCGGCACTTTTCAGCAAGGCGCAGGCCGCATCCACGTCTGACTTGGCATAGTTGGTTTGCTTGCCGCCGCGCAGAATCACGTGGCAATCGTTGTTGCCGCGGGTCTCAAAAATCGCCACCTGGCCCATCTTGGTCATGCCCATGAAGGCGTGCGCTGCCTGTGCCGCCTGAATCGCATCGCTGGCCACTTTAAGACCACCGTCGGTGCCGTTCTTGAAGCCCACCGGGCATGACAGACCGCTGGCCAACTGGCGGTGGCTCTGGCTCTCGGTGGTGCGCGCGCCGATGGCGCCCCAGCTCACCAACTCGCTGATGAACTGCGGGCTGAGCAGATCCAGAAACTCGGTGGCCACTGGCAGGCCGAGTTCCAGAATGTCCAGCATCAGCTTGCGTGCCATCTCCAGGCCCTGGTTGATGGCAAAGCTGCCATCCAGATGCGGGTCGTTGATGTAGCCCTTCCAGCCCACCGTCGTACGGGGTTTTTCGAAGTAGACACGCATGACGATGAGCAGGTCCAAGCTCAACCCATCGGCCTGCGCCTTCAACTGCCGCGCATAGTCCATGGCCTGGTCATGGTCGTGGATGGAGCAGGGCCCCACCACCACGATCAGCCGGTCATCCGCGCCATGCAGCACGCGCGAGATGGCTGCACGGCTGCTCTCCACCAAAGCCTGCGCAGCTTCTGGCACAGGCAACTTTTCTTCCAGCAGTGCGGGGGTAATGAGGGGCCGCACTGCGCCAATGCGGGTGTCATCGATGCGGGTGGAATCGTGGGTGGTGAGGGGAGCGGATACGGTGGAGGTCATAGAGGCGGCATACATGCCGTAAAGGTGGGTTTGGAGTGCGCAAGCGGCCAGGACAATGCGGGGATAGAATTATTGCACCCCGATGCCCTTGCATACGGTGACAGCCAGGCCTGCAACTTTTTGATGGTCGGGGCGTGTCTGCAGTGCACACCAGCGCAGTGTCACTGGCATAGGTTCCAAGTCCCATCTTCCTGTCCGCATATTTTCCTGAAGGAGACCACCATGGCCATAGAAGTAGTCACCGGCAAAGAAGCCACCATCCATTTCGATTCTGCCCGGTGCATTCACTCGCGCACCTGTGTGCTCTCGCATCCCGATGTGTTTGTGCCCAATGTCGTGGGCGCATGGATTCATCCCGACGCCCAACCGGTGGAAGAACTCATCCGCATCGGTCAGAACTGTCCCTCGGGTGCCATCACGGTGGTGCGCAACCACTCGGATGCTGGCGCAACGGCTGACTCCAACGGGCTGCCCATCGTCAACACCGTGCGCGTGCGTGAGAACGGACCACTCGCGGTAGAGGCGGAGTTGCTGATCAACGGTCAGGCGCAAGCCAACCCGCGCGCCACCCTGTGCCGTTGCGGTCAGAGCAAAAGCAAACCGTTCTGCGACGGCAGCCATGTGGCCGCCGGTTTTGTGGCCACGGGCGAACCCGCCACCGCCAGCTTTGAAGCGCTGGCAGTTCGCAACGGACCGCTGGACGTGCAACCCCGGCCCAACGGACCCCTGCGCGTGGTGGGTAACCTCGAAGTGGTGAGCGGCACCGGTCGCACCTGCAACAAGGTTGGCGAGACCTACCTGTGCCGCTGCGGTCACAGCAAGAACAAACCCTACTGTGACGGTAGCCACAAGGCCGCAGGCTTTGAAGCAGCATGAACAAAACCCGACTCGAAGCCTTTAGCGATGGTGTGATTGCCATCATCATCACCATCATGGTGCTGGAGTTCAAGGTGCCGCATGGCGAGCACCTGGAAGACCTGTTGCCGCTGTGGCCGGTCTTTTTGAGCTACATCCTCAGTTTCCTGAATGTGGGTATTTACTGGTCTAACCACCACCATTTGTTGCACGCCACCAAGCATGTGAATGGGCCGATTCTGTTGGCCAATCTGAACCTGCTTTTCTGGCTGTCGCTGATGCCGTTTGCCACCGCCTGGGTGGGTGAAAACCATTTCGCTGCAACACCGATGGCCTTGTATGCGGTGGACCTGTGTCTGTGCGCCATCAGCTACACCGTATTGCAAATGCAGATCATCAAGTCGCATGGACCGGCCTCGCTGCTGTCCGAGGCCGTGGGAAGCGATACCAAGGGCAAGATTTCATTGGCTGCCTACGTGGTCGCAGTGCCGTTGGCGATGCTCGGTCTGCCCGCGATTTCGGGCATTTTGATTTTGGCCGTGGCCTGCATGTGGCTGATTCCGGACCGCCGTATTGAGCGCAAACTCACTAGCGAATGAGAGGCCGTCAAAGGCCTTTCTTTTAGGCTGGGCTTTTAGTTAGAGTTTTGAAAAGCTGGTTGCGTTGGTGGGCAACTTGGGGCTGGTTGCGGGTGTACACGACGGTCCGATATCCAGTGGTCCCGCACCGAGCCCCCCAATGAGCGAACACTGAAGTCCGTTGTCCCGGTGGGGATGGCGCGCAGGAGGAGCAAGGGCGAACTCCTCATGGTGGAGTACCACAAATCGTCGCCCGCCCTTGCCCCTCCTGCTCACTGAAGCGTTGCTGCG
>CAIQEX010000078.1 GCA_903870955.1 uncultured beta proteobacterium | reverse complement strand
TGTTGAGGACCATGGCGTCGATGCCCGTGTCATCGAAGTCCACTGCCATCATGAAGACGTTCACCACGATCGTTAGCCAAATAAGCTGAATGGCAACGACGATGTTGCGGGGTGGCAGGTTGTTGGTTGCATGCTGCATGGGGCGCCAAGTTTGCCACAGCCACATGGTCCTACAAAGTAACTGTCAGCTGTGGCTGATTTGCAGCAGCGCCTGAAAGCCCATTAAAGCCCCAACCAGTCCCATCAGGGCACTGGAAAAATACGGCATTTTGCGGGCCAGATCACCATACTTGCCGTTGCCAAAGCGTTTGTCGACATGGCGGGCTCCCCATGCCGCGATCATGCCTACGCTGACCATGGAGATTGCCAGACCCAAGCTGAAACTTGCCACCATGGCGATGCCCAGCGTGAAGCGCTTTAAGTGCAGGCAAATCATCAATATCGTGACCGAGGCCGGGCAGGGTACCAAGCCACCGGTGAGGCCGAACATGGCAATTTGCCCCGTGGTTACCGTGCGCCCAGTGAAGCGGCGCTGGATGTCTTCTGCATGCGCGCGTTCATGGGCATCCTGGTAGCCGTCGTCTGCAGCACCTGAATCCAGAACACCCTCGTGGTCGTGACCATGGTGGTGTGCGTGGTCGTGGTGTTCGTGTGCAGAGTGACCATGGCCATCGGCGTCTTCCGAAAATTGCAATGCAAAGCGGTGGTCATGGTCACCATGGAGCAGGCTCAGAATGGCCTCAAATTCATGTGGCTCGGGTACCTCTTGTACGGATTCGAGATATTCGCCAGCCGCGCTGAGGCTGAAGGTCTGGCGTGTACCGTCTTTACGAACGGTTTCAATGCGCACGCTGTCCTGGGCTTCAAAGGCCTTGGCTTTCATGGCCAGGTCGTAACGGTGCAGCCGAAAACGCGGTGGGACACCACGCTCGAAAATCTCCAGTTCAACCACGTCATGTCCCGTTTTGATGACTTTCCCACCGTGCGGCGCAAGGTGATGCGCTTGGGCCGCTGCAACGTCAGCGCGGGTGCGCACAAACATCCAGAGCGATACCCCAATGACCACCACGGCAGAAAGCAGCATGAAATAGGGCTCGGCCTGTTCTGCAATCAGCGCATTGCCGAACTGCAGGGCTGCTGCTGCCAGCGCCCAGACAATCAGTGAATGCGACAGTGCGGCGCACAAACCCAGCAGGGCAGCCTGGGCCACGGTTCCACGCACGGCAATGATGAAGGACGCCATCATTGTTTTGGAGTGGCCTGGTTCCAGGCCGTGAAGCGCCCCCAGCAAAATGGCGGTGGGGATGAAGACCCACAGGTTTGTGGCTCCTTGTTGGATGAGCTCAGCGATGGGGGGCATGGGGCAAGCAGGGCAAAGTGCGGAAAAGGTTTGGATGTAGTATTGGAAACCCTATACCCGGTACAGAGTCAAGCGCGAATTGCACGATCCCCGTGGATAGGGGTTTTGGAGATAAAAATGAAAATTGGTGAGTTGGCCCATCGCACCAACACGCAAGTGGAAACCATTCGTTTTTATGAACGTGAGCGGCTGCTTTCCGAGCCTGGCCGCAGCGGCGGCAACTACCGCATTTACGGAGAGGAACACGCCGAACGGCTGTCCTTTATCCGCCACTGCCGTGGCCTGGACATGACGCTGGATGAAATTCGGGTCTTGCTGCGGTTCAAGGATGCTCCAACGGAGAATTGCCTGGAGGTCAACGACCTGCTGGACGAACACATCAACCATGTTGCACAGCGCGTGCGCGAGTTGCGGCAACTTGAAAAGCAGCTCAAGAAGCTTCGCGACGCCTGTATGTTTGCGCAAGAAGCCCAGCACTGCGGAATACTGAACGAGTTGACCGTGATTGCCAAAAAACCGCCCGTTGCGCATGGGCGTGAAGGGCATGTGCATGGCGCCCATTCGGGGCACGGACCCTTGCCTCCAGGGCACACGCATTGAAGGCAACTTCTTTTTATTTCGCGATCTAAGGTATCAAGAAACTGATAGCCTTGGTCGCTCTGATTCAACACGGGAACTTGCCATGAAATATCGACTTCTGGGCCGCACCGGTCTCTATGTTTCCGAGCTGTGCCTGGGAACCATGACCTTTGGTGACCAGGGCTTTTGGAAAGTTATGGGTAGCTTGGGACAGGACGCTGTCACCACATTGGTTAAACAGGCCTTCGATGCGGGTGTGAACTTCATTGATACGGCCAATGTGTATTCGTTGGGTGTTGCCGAAACGTTGACCGGTACGGCCATCAAGACCTTGGGGTTACCCAGGGACGAAATCGTGGTCGCCACCAAGGCCTTTGGCACGATGAGCGAAACCAAAATCAATGGACGTGGACAGTCGCGTTACCACTTGATGAACGAGCTCGATGCCAGCCTGAAGCGTTTGCAACTCGACCACATTGACCTCTACCAGTTGCACGGCTACGACCCGGTCACTCCTTTGGACGAAGTCCTGTCGACGCTCAACGACATGGTGCGTTCGGGCAAAGTGCGCCACATTGGTCTGTGCAATATGGCGGCATGGCAGATCATGAAAGGTCTGGCGATTGCGGACAAAAATCATTGGGCGCGCTTCGAGAGTGTGCAGGCGTACTACACCGTTGCCGGGCGCGATGTGGAGCGCGAGCTTGTTCCACTCATCCAGGACCAGCAACTCGGGTTGATGGTCTGGAGCCCGCTGGCCGGAGGTTTGTTGAGTGGCAAATTTTTGCCCGATGGCAATGGGCCTGAAGGTGCACGACGCGCGAGCTTTGACTTTCCGGTTGTCGACAAAACGCGTGCCTTTGCCGTTGTGGATGCCATGCGCCCAATTGCCGCAAGCCATCAGACAAGCGTGGCGCAGGTGGCGTTGGCGTGGTTACTGAGTCGGCCGCAGGTGAGCACCGTTATCCTGGGTGCGAGGACGCCAGAACAACTGGCTGACAACCTGGCAGCCACGGCGCTTGAATTG
>CAIQEX010000077.1 GCA_903870955.1 uncultured beta proteobacterium | reverse complement strand
CCTGGCACGGCCATAATGCAACGCTCATTTATCGGCATTGCCCCATGACTCCTTTCCAACCCGGCTTTAGCGGCAGCACCTTTGATCGCGCAGACCAACTCCGTGGCGATGCCGCAGCGATCGCGGATCTACTGCGGCACCCCCAGGCGCGGCTGCTGCAACTGCAGGGGTTCGATCCTGCATTGACGCCGGAAGGCGCGCTGGTTTGGGAATCGCTGGAGGAGCTGGCATTGGGCGACTCCAATAGCGCTTCGCTGATTTTGTTAGGGCTGCAAGACGGTGTTCCGCACTTCGTTGGCCTGCAGCAGCATTCTGCTGAAGCACCGCTGTACCGCACGCCGCGCGCCATGGAAGTTCTGTCTTTGCTGGGGCCGCAGGACATGGCCACCTATGGCACAGCGCGCAGCCTGATCGACTGGCATGGCCGGCACCGTTTTTGTGGCAAATGTGGTGGTGCCACTGTGGCGCACCGGGCCGGTTGGGGACGCCGTTGCAGCGTCTGCGAAAGCGAACATTTCCCGCGTGTCGACCCGGTGGTGATCATGCTGGCGGAACATGGCGGGCGCGCTTTGCTGGGCCGCCAGGCCAGCTGGCCCAAGGGGCGCTACTCGGCATTGGCCGGATTTCTGGAACCCGGTGAAACGGTGGAAGAGGCCGTGGCGCGTGAACTTTTCGAAGAGGCGGGCGTGCTCGCCAGCGCGGTGCGCTATGTCACCAGCCAGGCCTGGCCCTTTCCGGCACAGCTCATGCTGGCCTGTATTGCCGAGGTGCAGGACGATGCATTGCGCATCGATACGAACGAGTTGGAAGACGCGGTCTGGCTCAGTCGCGAGGAAGTTCGCGCGGCACTGGCCGGTGACCCGGATGCGCGGTTTCTGTTGCCACCCGCCTATGCCGTGGCGCATTCCTTGCTTCAGCATTGGGCCTGGCCGGACGAAACAAAGTGACTCTGGCGGGTACACTCAAAGTTCAGATTGATCGAAGCATGAAGTGAAGGAACACGCAGAATGGCGCTCGTTGTATTCAACCAAAAAGGGGGCGTCGGCAAATCGACGATCACTTGCAATCTTGCCGCCATCAGCGCGAGCCAAGGTCTGCGTACGCTGGTCATCGACCTGGACCCGCAGGGCAACTCCAGCAGCTACTTGATGGGCAATACGGAAGCACCCGAAGGTGCCAACGTCGGCGGCTTCTTTGCGTTTTGCCTGGGCTACAGCTTCAAGCCCGTGGTGTACGCCGATTACATCGTGGAAACCCCGTTCGAGAACCTGCACCTGATGGGCTCCGACCCGGAGTTGAATGAATTGCAGACCAAGCTCGAGTCGCGCCAGAAAATCTACAAACTGCGTGAAGCGTTGCAAAAACTGGGCGAAAGCTACGACCGCATTTACATCGACACGCCCCCGGCTTTGAACTTCTACACCCGCTCAGCCCTGATCGGCGCGACGGGCTGCCTGATTCCTTTCGACTGCGACGATTTCTCCCGCAAGGCTTTGTACACGCTGCTGGAAAACGTGCAGGAGATCAAGGCCGACCACAATGACGACCTGGAGGTGAAGGGCATTGTGGTGAACCAGTTTCAGCCCCGCGCCAACCTGCCGCAGCGTCTGGTGGACGAACTGATTGCCGAAGGCCTGCCGGTGCTCAAGCCCTATCTGCCATCCAGCGTGCGCATTCGTGAATCGCATGAGCAGTCCCTGCCCATGATCCATCTGGACCCCAAGCACAAGCTGACGCTGGCGCTGTGCGAGTTGCACGAAGTGCTGGCCTGAAAACTCCCCGGCCTGCATTTGCGTCAGCACCTGCAGGCAACACCCATCAGGTCATGTGTTGCACGGCGGTGTCTGTGGCGCGGGCCTCGCCGGGGTGGCCGTTGAGTGTGTAGGGGAGCGACACAAAGGCGACGAATACGACTACTGCCAAGGCCGCGATGCAGACCCCTGCGACCTTCTTGATCAAGAGTACGAGTTCGGAGTGCATAAAGGGCCTTTTGTTGTAGTGGAAGTGCCCATCATCTGGCTCGCGCATTAAGTCCGACTTAAACCCTGGGGCTAAAACATCTATATTTCAAGTATCATTGAAGTATGGAATCAATCGCTGTTGTGAAAGCCCTTGCGGCTCTGGCCCAGACCTCGCGTCTGGAAGTTTTTCGCTCTTTTGTGGTG
>CAIQEX010000076.1 GCA_903870955.1 uncultured beta proteobacterium | reverse complement strand
CCTGCCGTCAAGGTTTCGGATGGGCCCAACGGCGCACGTGGCGGAATCTTCAAGGATGGGCCCAGCACTGCTTGTTTCCCGGTGGGCATTGCGTTGGCTTCCACCTGGAACCCGGAGCTGGTGCAACAGACCGGCGCTGCGCTTGGAACGGAAGCCTTGCTAAAGGGCGCCCGCGTGCTGCTGGCCCCAACGGTCAACCTGCACCGCACGGTACTCAACGGACGCAATTTCGAGTGCCATTCCGAAGACCCGTGGCTCTCTTCTGAAATGGCGGTGGCATATGTGCGCGGCGTGCAAAGCACGGGCGTGGCCGCCACGATCAAGCACTTTGTGGGCAATGAGAGCGAGTTCCAGCGGATGAGCATGAGCTCGGACATCCCGGAGCGCGCATTGCGCGAGTTGTATCTATTGCCTTTCGAGCGCGCCGTGAAAGAGGCCTGCGTATGGGCCGTGATGACCGCCTACAACCGCATCGACGGCACCTTTGCCAGCAACCACCGCCGCCTGGTGACCGAGGTGTTGCGCAACGAGTGGGGCTTTGATGGTTTGGTGATGACCGACTGGTTTGCCGAGCACGAAACAGTCGCCGGCGTGCTGGCCGGTACCGACCTGGAAATGCCCGGACCCACGCGTCACCGGGGAGCCACTCTGGTGCAAGCCGTGAACGATGGTCTCTTGCCAGCACAGGCCGTGCGTGACTGCGCACGCCGCGTGCTGCAACTCATGCAGCGTGTGGGCAGCTTTGCGGACCCGGTGATACCCCAGGAGCGTGCGGACGACGTACCGGCACACCGCGCCCTGATACGCAAGCTCGGAGGCGAGGGCGCCGTGCTCTTGAAGAATGAGGCCAACCTCCTGCCGCTTGCTGCGGAGCCGGGCAAGAAGGTGGCGTTGATCGGCATAGCCGCCACCGTGCCGCAAATCATGGGCGGCGGCAGCGCGACGGTGAACGCGCATTACCGCGTGTCGCCACTGGAGGGTTTGCGCGCCCAGTGGCCCGGTGCTGTCTTCAGCCACCACCCCGGTGCGGACATCCACCGTTGGGTACCGGTAGTCCAGGGGCCGGTGCATTTCGACTTCTACGACTCCACCGACCTGAGCGGCCCCGTGGTGTCCAGCCAGCAGTTGCACAACACCGAGCAGATGTGGATTGGGCAGTTGCCCGATGGCGTTGCAGGCCGACATTTTTCGGCCCGCGCCACCTTGCGCTATGTGGCGCAGAAGCCCGGTGTGCACCAGTTCTCGCTGATCAGCTCGGGCCTGAGCCGCGCCTATATCAATGGCGAACGGGTGGTGGATGCCTGGAGCCATTGGAGCCGGGGCGAAACCTATTTCACCTTTGGTTGCGAAGAGGTGCTGTACGAGCGCGTGCTGAGTGCCGGTGAGGTCTGTGACATCACCATTGAATACAGCACCGCTGCTCCCGAAGAAGTCCCCTTCCGTGCACTGCGTTTTGGTGCCCACCGCAAGCTGGGCGAGTCCGACATTGCCGAGGCCGTGGAGGCCGCACGCGCAGCGGATGTGGCCATCGTGTTTGCAGGCCTGAATGCCGAATGGGACAACGAAGGCCTGGACCGTCACAGCCTTCAACTGCCCCACCTGCAGGACGAACTCATCGCCCGTGTCGTCGCTGCCAACCCGCGCACGGTGGTGGTGCTGCAAACCGGTTCGCCGGTTGGATTGCCCTGGCTGGACCAGGTCCCTGCCGTGTTGCAGGCCTGGTATCCGGGGCAGGAATGCGGCAACGCCATTGCCGATGTGCTGTTGGGTGCGGCCGAGCCGGGTGGCCGCCTGCCCCAAACCTGGCCACTGCGTCTGGCGGATATGGTCGGCCATGGTTCAATTGCGTTCTATCCCGGCGTAAATGGCCATGTGCGCTATGACGAGGGAATTTTCATCGGCTACCGCCACTACCAGCGTGCGGCTCTGGCGGTGCAATTTCCGTTTGGCCATGGCTTGTCGTACACCCAATTTGAATATGGTGCGCCCAGGGGCGTACCGGCCAGCATCCAGGCCGGAGAGACATTGACGGTTGAATTGGATGTGCGCAACACCGGCGCGCGTGCTGGGCAGGCCGTGGTGCAACTGTATGTGAGCGACATGCAATGCAGCGTGTTGCGTCCGCTCCAGGAACTCAAGGCCTTTGCGAAGTTGCATCTGGAAGCGGGCGAAGCGGGCACGGCCCGCATGACGCTGGGTATGCGGGCGTTTGCCTTTTTTGATGAGGCCAGCAAAAGCTGGAAGGCTGAGGGGGGCGGCTTCACGCTGCATCTGGGTACGTCGGCAGATCAGATCCTGGCCTCCGTGCCGCTGACGCTGCTAGGCGACTGGACCTCCGCCTAAGTCGCACCACCGCATTTGGCCGCTTTGGCATAGCCCATCTTCGCCATGCGCAAGCATCCTGAACTCACCCTGCGCCGTGTCCAGGCATTTTTGAATTCGACCCTGAAGCCGTCCCTCTTCGGGGCGACGCATCCACTAAAAATTGAGTTCAACGGCAGCCCTGCGAAAGACCAGGCAGAAGCCGCGTCCGGAGACTGGAAAGAGGTCTCCAAGGGCTTTGAATACGGACCGGCCTACCGCGTTTTCTGGTTCCGCCTGTCAGGCACGATTCCAGCGGAATTCGATGGCCAGCATCTGGCTGTCATCGCCGAAGTCGGCGGCGAGCGCACGGTCTGGAAGAACAATGTGCCCTGGTGTGGCGTAGACGTCATGCACAGCGACTTCGGTTGGCTGGAGGGCCACGCGTTCAACCGCGAAACGCTTGGCGTGGGCGGCGAGAACTTGGAATACTACGTCCAGGTTTATTCGCGTAACGCGCAGACCACCGTTCATGGCAAAGAGCCGCCGCGGACCCCGCTTTGCGAAAAGGTGGACCGCGCGGAACTCGTCGTGGTTGACCTTGCGCTGAAGGACCTGTTCTACGATATCGCGTTCACGCTCAGTCTCCTCGATACGATTGACGAGAAGGATCCCGCCGCCGCAACGATTCTGCGGGGACTGAACGATGTGGTGAACCTCTACACGGCCGAGGGTCGCGAGAGCATTTCGCAATGCCGCAAGATCGTCGGCGACACCTTGGGCAGCTTGAGTGGCGGTTTCAAGCACACCGTCTACCCCGTGGGTCACGCGCACCTCGACACCGCGTGGCTCTGGCCGATCGCCATCACCAAACTCAAGATGGCGCACACCACCGCCACCCAGCTTGCCCTGATGCAGCGTTACCCCGAGTACACCTTTGTGCACTCGCAGGCGAGTCAGTACGAGTGGCTTGAGAAGGACTTCCCAGCGCTGTTCACACGGGTCAAAGAGGCCATTGCACGCGGCCAGTGGGAACCCGTGGGCTCGATGTGGGTGGAGGCCGACTGCAACCTCACCGGTGGCGAATCCCTGATCCGTCAGTTCCTCTACGGCAAGCGCTACTTCCGCCAAAAGCTGGGCGTTGAAACGTTCGACATGTGGCTACCCGACGTGTTCGGCTATTCCGCAGCACTCCCCCAGATCCTCGCCAAGTTCAACATCCCTTACTTCCTGACCCAGAAGATCAGCTGGAACCAGACCAACAAGTTCCCCCACCACACGTTCTGGTGGCAGGGCATCGACGGTACGCGCGTCTGGGCGCACTTCCCACCGGCAGACACCTACAACGGGTCTGCCGAACCCAAGGAAGTCGTCTATTCGGTCAAAAATTACCGTGACCACGCCCGCGCCGACCAGTCGCTCTACCTGTTCGGTCACGGAGATGGCGGTGGTGGCCCGACCGAACGGCACCTCGAATTTTTGCGTCGCGGCCAGTTAGCTCCCCACTACCCCACGCTGGCTCAGAACAAGCGCGCGATTGACTTCTTCCGGGAGTCCAAAACCCATTCGCACGACCTCGCAACCTGGGTCGGCGAGCTCTACCTCGAACTGCACCGCGGCACCTACACCTCGCAGGCCGCGAACAAAAAGGGCAACCGCGTCAGCGAATTTCTCCTGCGTGATGCCGAACTGCTTTCCTGCTTTACCCCCAGCTATCCGGCGAAGTACCCGGCAGCGGAACTGGAGGCTGCCTGGAAGCTTGTCCTTCTGAACCAGTTCCACGACATCATTCCGGGCTCCTCCGTCCGCGAGGTCTACCAAGACAGTAACGCGGACTACCAATCGATTGCCGACGCCGGTGAAGCCATCGTCCAGCGTGCGTTGAAGGAAATCGCCAGCGGCCTCGACACCGCGACGATGACGCAACCCGTCGCACTCTTCCACAATTCCAAGGTTGTCAGTCAGGGTGAAATTCCCTGGCAAGAAGAGTGGGTCCCCAGCGCGCTGGTCACCCCCGATGAGACCCTGCCGGTGCAACTTGTGACCGAGTTTGGCAACCGGAAACTGATCTTTGCAACGCCCGCTTCTGCCCTCGGTTCGGTCGCCGTCGCGAACCTTTCGGACGCGGCTCCGCAAGTCAACTCGCGTCTCAAGGCAAGCGCGCGTCAGATTGAGAATGGCGCGCTATCCGTCCACTTCGATGCGAACGGAAACATCACGTCGATTCAAAACCTTGAACACGGCACCGAGTTCATCGAGCCGGGCAAGCTCGGCAACCTGTTCCAACTCCTCGATGACCAGCCTCTGTTCTGGAGTGCCTGGGACGTCGACGTCTATGCGTTCGAAACCGCCGTCGACCTGGTGCAGAGCGAAAGCTTCGAGATCGTCGAACGCGGCCCGGTCCGGGTTGCCGTGGAAATCGTCAAACGGTTCGGCAAGTCCACCATCCGGCAACGTATTTCGCTCGGCCCTACACCCGGCTTGCGCTTCGACACCGAGATCGATTGGCACGAGGAAGACAAGATGCTCAAGCTTGCGTTCCCGACGAACGTCAATGCCAGTCGTGCCACCTACGAAATCCAGTTCGGCAACGTCGAGCGGGCGACCCACGTGAACACCAGCTGGGAGATGGCGAAGTTCGAAGTCTGTGCCCAGAAGTGGATTGACCTGAGCGAAGGTGACCAGGGCGTCGCGCTGATTAACGACTGCAAGTACGGCTTTGATATCCGCGGCAGCACGATGCGCATGTCTTTGCTGCGCTCGCCGAAGGCACCGGACCCCGAGTGCGATATGGGCGTACACCGGTTCTCCTACACGCTCCTGCCGCACTTCGGTCCCTACCATTACGCTGGCATTGTTGCGGCCGCCTACGCATTCAACGCCCCGGTTCGCCATGCATTCCTGGAGCCAGGGGCTGGCGAAGCAGGTCGCCTGCCTGCGCTCGTGGCCTGCGAGGATCGCAACATCGTCGTAGAAGCGGTCAAGAAGGCCGAGGACTCGTCCGCCATCGTGGTGCGCGTTTACGAGTGCCATAACAGCCGTGGCCATGCGAAACTTTTCACAGCGCGCAAGCCGGTCGCTGCCTTCCTTTGCGACCTGGAGGAGAACGAAATCGGAGAGCTGGAATTGTCGCAAGGGCTGATGGGTTTCGACTACAAGCCGTTCGAGATCATTACCATCAAGCTGAAGTTTTAAATCAAGGCCGGGAGCGTACGGCCCGGCAATCAACACACATAGCTTGATTCATGCAGCAGATAGGGGCAACGCGAAAATGACGATATCGATCGGGGTCATCGGGACAGGAAATATCTTTTCCGCCTATATGAAAACGCCGAAGCGTTTTCGGCAACTGACTGTGGTTGGGGTCGCAAGCTCGAGTCCAGAGGCAGCCACGCCCATGGCGACCGCGTTCGGTTTGAAAGCGATGGCTGTCGAGGATCTGCTGGCCAGCGAGGCGACAATCATCTTGAACCTGACACCGCCTCTTGCGCACCACGCTATCGGTATGAAGGTGCTTCAAGCCGGCAAGCACCTCTTTACCGAAAAGCCCTTGGCAGCTAGCTTTGCAGAAGGGAAAGAACTGGTTGCTCTTGCCAAAAAAAGAAAGCTGCGCATGGGCTGCGCGCCCGATACTTTTCTTGGGGCAGGCGCACAGGCGACCCGCGCATTCATTGACTCAGGAACACTGGGAACCATACGCCATGGGACCGCCCATTTCATGTGCCATGGCCCTGATCACTGGCATCCAAACCCGAACTTCTTTTATCAGCAGGGCGCAGGGCCTCTGATGGATGTCGGTGTTTACTATGTGACCCACCTGGTGAATCACCTGGGTCCTGTTGCGAGCGTATCGGGCAAAGCGCACACGACCTATGAAACGCGTGTCATCGCGTTGGGCGCGAACCAGGGCAAACGGATTCCGGTTGAGGTACCCACCCACATCGTTACGCATTTGAATTTTGTTTCCGGTGCCCAAATTGTGCTGACCAGTAGTTTTGATATCTGGAAGCACGGCCATGCACCGATCGAGCTCTATGGTGACGAGGGCAGCCTTATGGGAAATGACCCCAATCTTTTTTCCGGAAGAATCAAATTCGCCAGACAACTCGGACCATGGGAGACCCTTAGCGAAAAGCGACCGTATACGTCCAATGCGCGAGGTATTGGTCTTGTTGATATGGCGCTTGCAATTGAACGCAATGTGCAGCATCGCTGCAACGACTCGCTTGCACTGCACGTGCTGGAAGTGATGGAGCGTGCACTGGATGCTGCGCGCACCGGCAGCGAGCTGCGCATGACGACCCGCTGTCAACGTCCAGAGCCTTTGTCAGAAAAGCTTTTTTGACGCTGTGTTCTGGGTATTGCCAGCGCTGTAAGGCCTATAACTTTTCATCGAAAAATGAATATTGAAGAACTTAGAAGACAGTTGGAGCGCCCCAACACCACCAGCGTTTTGGAAACGATCGATGTGCATTCCGGTGAACGCACAACCCTCAGGCATTTCGACTGCGTCATCGAAGCACCCAACTGGACATCCCGGGGGCGAACCGCGCCTGGTTACGCATGAGGGGCCAAGCTACCTGCATAGCTGGTCTCCCGATGGCAAGCGCTTGGCGTATTGTGCCCAGCGCCATGACAGCTACGACATTTATACGATTGACCGAAGTGGCGGTCACGAAGAACGATTGACCTCCACGCCGGGTCTGGACGATGGCCCCGAGTATTCGCCCGATGGAAGATATATTTGGTTTAACTCCACGCGTTCTGGACTGATGCAAATATGGCGCATGAACGTCAACGGGGAGGAACAACAACAGGTGCTGCACGAGGACGCAAACTGTTGGTTCCCCCATGTGTCACCTGACGGGAAATGGATTGCCTACATCGCCTACGCCAAGGGTGATGTGGAGCCCATGGACCACCCGCCCAACAGGCATGTCGAATTGAGAATTGCATCGACCGAAGGTGGTCCATCAAGGTTGCTGGCGAAGCTGTTTGGCGGCCAGGGAACCATGAATGTGAATTCCTGGTCTCCGGATTCCACCCAGCTAGCCTTGGTGTCCTATCGCACTAAAGCATAAAAGGCGCTGGAGGCGGCAGATCGCAAAACTCCAGAGCCGTATCCAGCCTAAAGTGCAGCCACCAGTTCCGGCACGGCGACGAACAGGTCCGCCACCACGCCATAGTCGGCCACCGAGAAGATCGGTGCTTCGGCATCCTTGTT
>CAIQEX010000075.1 GCA_903870955.1 uncultured beta proteobacterium | reverse complement strand
TTTGCTCAGCCATGAGGCCAGAGCCTGCGCATCCCCCCAAGTGACATTGACCACCGGGTGTGCGTCGGTCTGGGTAAAGCCGGGGTTCTGCCAGCTGTAGCGTTCATCGCGGCCTTCAAAGGCATCGCCGCGTTTGCTTTTGGAGGCGTCGTATTGCGGGTTATAGCCATAGCCGCCCGTGCCATCGGCGATGGATTCAGGCACATAGCCGGACTGCTGCACAAACTGACGAAACTGGCCTACCGTCACCTCGGTGGCGCCCATGTAAAAGGGTTTTGTGATGCGCACCTTGTGGGCGGGGGCTTCGTCAAAGAGGTTTTCCAGGCGGTACTTTTCGGCCAGCGGGTAAGCCTTTTGCAGCGATTCAATCGACTCTTCACTGCCCATGACAAATTCACCGGCAGGAATGCGCACAAGGTGCATGCCTATGGAGTTCGTGATTTCTGCGGGTGAGCCATTGGCACCACCGGTACCGGACGCGCAGGAACCCAGCAGCACCAAAAACGGCAGGCCGACGGTTGCAAACACACTCAACCTGCGCATGGTTACAACTTCTTCACGAGGACCTGACTCTTGCGGTCCCAGTTGTATTTGCGTTTGCGGGCTTCGGGCAACCATTCGGGGTCCACCTGCACAAAGCCGCGCTTGATAAACCAGTGCATGGTGCGGGTGGTCAAGACAAAAATGCTATCCAAACCTGCCGCCTTGGCGCGCTGCTCGACACGCTTCAGCACCCGCTCGCCATCGCCCTGGCCCTGCACATCGGGGGACACGGTAAGGGCCGCCATCTCGGCGGTCCTGGCTTCCGGGTAGGGGTAGAGCGCCGCGCAGGCAAAGATCACGCCATCGTGTTCGATGATGGTGTAGTTGCCAACATCGCGTTCAATTTCGGTACGGCTGCGTTTGACCAGGGTGCCGTCCTTCTCGAAGGGTTCGATCAACTGCAGAATGCCGCCGACGTCGTCCGGTGATGCCTCACGCAGGCTTTCGAGCTTTTCGTCCACCACCATGGTGCCAATGCCGTCGTGCACATACACCTCGAGCAGGATCGAGCCGTCCACCGAATAGGGAATGATGTGGCTGCGCTCGACGCCACTCTTGCAGGCTTTGACGCAGTGCTGCAAGTAGAACGCCACATCGGTTGGGTGGTTGGCCGCCGGCAACTCCAGCAGCAGGCGCTCGGCTGCTGCCAGTGGCAGTTCGGTGTCAATCGGGTTGTCTTCTCCTGGGGCTTCAGTCGGATGCATGCGGATACCAGGCACCTCGGTCAGAAAGATCAGCTTGTCGGCCTGTAACGCTGTGGCCACCGAGGTGGCGACTTCTTCCATGGCCAAATTGAAAGCGTCGCCAGTCGGCGAAAAGCCGAACGGCGAAAGCAGCACCATGGCACCCATGTCCAGCGTGCGGGTGATGCCGGCCGTGTCCACTTTGCGCACCACGCCGCTGTGCTGGAAGTCCACACCATCGACAATTCCCACCGGCCGCGCGGTGATGAAGTTGCCGGAAATGACACGCACCGTGGAGTCGGCCATGGGCGTGTTGGGCAGGCCCTGGCTGAACGCGGCTTCAATCTCGTAGCGCAGCTGTCCTGCGGCCTCCTGCGCGCAATCCAGCGCGAGCTCGTCGGTGACGCGAATGCCGTGGGAGTACTTGGCTTCAATGCCCTTGGCCTTGAGCTGTTCCGCTACCTGGGGCCTGAAGCCGTGCACCAGCACGATCTTGACACCCATGCTCTGGATCATGGCCAGGTCTTGCGCCAGGCTGGGCAACTTGCCCGCAGCGATCGCCTCGCCCGCAATGCCCACCACAAAGGTCTGGTTACGGAACTTGTGGATGTAGGGTGCCACCGAGCGGAACCACGGCACAAAGGTGAAATTGAAGACGGATGTCATGGGCGGATTTGAATCGAGGAATTATTTTGAGGCTTATCCGCTAATGTACCGAAGGATCGGAAGCCCAAGTCCAGGCACAGGGGTGACACGGGGATAATCGCGGGGTGAATCCAACCCTTTCCCCATCCCCTCTGCAGATTGATTTTCCCGAGTCCCTGCCCGTATCCGGCAAGCGCGACGAGATCATGGCCGCCATGCAACAGCACCAGGTCATCATCGTCTGCGGCGAGACGGGCTCCGGCAAGACCACGCAATTGCCCAAAATTGCCCTGGCCATGGGGCGTGGCAAGCTGAATTACCCGTTGACGCTGCCGGATGGCCGCCCGGCACCGCGCGGCAAATTGATCGGCCACACGCAACCACGCCGGATCGCCGCCAGCAGTGTGGCCAAGCGCATTGCCGAGGAGTTGAAGACGCCGTTGGGCGATGTGGTGGGCTTCAAAGTGCGCTTTCAAGACCGGCTGTCTAAAGACGCATCGGTCAAGCTGATGACCGACGGCATCTTGTTGGCTGAAACGCAGACCGATCCGCTGCTTACCGCGTACGACACGATCATCATTGATGAGGCCCACGAGCGCAGCCTGAACATCGACTTTTTGCTGGGCTACCTGCGCCAGATCCTGCCGCGCCGCCCGGATCTGAAGATTGTGGTGACCTCGGCGACCATTGATGCGGACCGCTTTGCGCGGCACTTTGCGTCCAAGAACGGGCCGGCGCCGGTGATCATGGTGTCGGGCCGTATGTTCCCGGTGGAGCAGCGTTACCGGCCCTTTGAGGAATCGCGCGAATACGACCTGAACAATGCCATCGCCGATGGCGTGGACGAGTTGTGGAGGGATCCTCATAACGCTGGGGACATTCTGGTTTTCCTGCCTGGCGAACGCGAAATTCGAGAAGCGGCGGATCACCTGCGCCGCCATTTGAGTCACCAGCCGCTGATGCGCAATGCCGAGGTGCTGCCGCTGTTTGCCCGCCTGTCTCCGGCCGAACAGGACCGTATTTTTGACGGCCATAACGGGCGGCGCATTGTGCTGGCTACCAACGTGGCAGAAACGTCGCTC